>JAAYQY010000158.1 GCA_012519125.1 Spirochaetales bacterium | reverse complement strand
GTTGCAATGACCATCTGGATGCTCATTGCGGTGGTTCTCGGGTTCCTGCCTGTAGCAAAGGGGCTGCAAAGTGGCGTTGAGAAGATCACCAAGTTCATGATGATCGGCCTCTTGGCCCTCATGATCGTCCTGGCATTCAACAGCCTCCTGCTCAAGGGTGGTTCTGAAGGCCTGAAGTTCTACCTGATTCCCGATTTCTCCCGCATGATCGAAAGCGGACTGTCCTCGGCAATCTATGCAGCAATGGGCCAGGCCTTTTTCACGCTGAGCCTGGGTATCGGAAGCATCGCAATTTTCGGCAGCTACATCGGAAAGGAAAACAGGCTCACCGGAGAAGCCGTGCGCATCATCAGTCTCGATACCTTTGTTGCGCTGTGCAGCGGCCTGATCATCTTCCCGGCGGCGTTTGCCTTCGGAATCCAGCCTGATGCCGGCCCGTCGTTGATCTTCATCACCCTGCCAAACATCTTCAACCAGATGGCTGGTGGCCGATTCTGGGGAAGTCTTTTCTTCCTCTTCATGAGTTTTGCTGCCCTGAGCACCCTCATTGCTGTCTTCGAGAACATCATCAGTTTCTGGATCGACACGAAGGGAATGAGCAGGAAAAATGCAGTGATGATCAATGCAATCGCCATCATCATCCTGAGCATTCCCTGTATCCTCGGCTTCAATCTCTGGTCTTCCTTCCAACCGCTCGGACCGGGAACCGGAGTTCTCGATCTTGAGGATTTCGTGGTAAGCTCTACACTCCTTCCACTGGGCTCTTTGATCTTTACTCTCTACTGCACTTGGAAATACGGCTGGGGATGGGACAACTTCCTTGCTGAAGCCGATAGTGGAACGGGCTTGAAATTCCCGAAGGCACTGCAGTTCTACTTCAAGTTTATCCTGCCTGCCGTCATCCTTGGGATCTTCCTCAAGGGGTACTGGGATATTTTCATAGCCTAGGGCTAGGTTGACACGCTGAAAGCTAGTGAATATAATTTCCTAGCTTTCAAGCAGATATATGGAGGATTCGTGGCAAAAGAAGAAGCAATTGAAGTAGAGGGCGTCGTTCGCGAGGCACTACCGAATACCATGTTCCGTGTGGAACTACAGAACCAGCATGTCATTCTTGCCCATCTTTCGGGAAAAATGCGCAAACACTACATCAGGATTGTTCCTGGTGACACAGTGCGGGTAGCACTCTCCCCGTATGATCTGACCAAGGGTCGCATCATCTATCGCGAGCGCTGAACACTCAGCATGCAGAAGCCGGTCTCCATGGAAACCGGCTTCCTTTGTGCATGCGCATCACTGATTAGGAACTTTTAAGAATAACCCAGATAACCCCACTACCCCCATGCATAGCCTTGGGGGTATATGCTTCGCGGACGACGCTGCTGAGCCGTATCTGCGAGAGGGCTGCTTCCTTGAGCAGGGAGTACCCTTTGTCATTGTGCAGGCCTTTACCGGTGATGATGGCAACCTTCTGCAGGTTTTCAGCTTTTGACGAGCGCAAGAAATCTGCTGTCGCTTTTTCAGCTTCAAGCACCTTCAGCCCATGCAGGTCCAAAGTAGCCTGAGGCTCGAGAGCACGCAACTCACCTATCGTACTCTGCACCTTGTGATGCTCGCGCTTCTCTTTGCGAGCCTTCTCGATGGCAGAAGTTTCATCTCGCTGGGCAGTCCACTGCCGATAGGTGTCCGAGAACGACCAGGAGACTGAGCTGTCTCGCTCCTGATCCAGCTCCTCTTTCTCTTCCAATGCCTCCTCCATCTCCTTCGAAGGAGTCAGGGGAGAGGAAGGCAATGAGCGTTTCTCAGCTTGTTTTGCTTTCGGCTTTGCAGGAGCAGTACCCTCAAACTGATCAAGCAAAGATCCAAAGTCTTTCTTGGGAACATACGCCTTGCTCTTCTTGATTGCCTGTTCAGTTGACTTGGCTTCCTGTTTGGCGAGCTTTTCCCCTTCCCATTCGGCCAAAATCTCGGCAAAGGACTTCTCCACCTTCACCTTGCTGTGACTCTTCATACGCTTGGTGACACCACCGAGTTCTCCGGTTGCCTCCCAGGCAGTGAGGATGTCTCCAAAGTTGGCCTTCGGATCATACCCAAGCACCAAGGGTTCCTTGCGCTCCACCACTGCCGGCTTCTTCTCAACTGGGGGCTTCACCTTGGTTGGTTTCACTTCTTTGATGTTCTCAAAGGGAAGATAGGCGTCAGGGGCAACTGCAAGGCGGCTGTCTCCAGCCGCCTTTTCTTTCCGAGCTTCTTTCTTCTTTGCGCGCTTGGGCACTCAGACCTCCCTGACATCAAGCAGTTGGGAGACATACGGTTTGATGATCTCCACAACCTTGCTGATCGGAGCCCCCTGCACCTTGATCGTGCAGATGGCGTTCGTGGGATCGGTTCCCATGAAGGTACCGAAGGTGATGATATCGATGCCCTGCTCGCTGAGAGCCTGACTGATCTTTGCAATGGTTCCCGGTTTATCTTCCACCACGAAGGAAACACGAACGCCAAAGTGTCGTGCCCCAAAGAGCTCAAGAAGGATCTTGAACATATCACTTTTGGTGACGATGCCGATGAGTTTATCCCCCTCCAGTACCGGAAGGCTTGAGAGATCCTGATCGACCATCATGCGGGCCGCTTCCTCCACAGTGGTATCCTTGGTGATAGTAACTACATTCTTGCTCATCAGCTTCTTGACGGTAAGCTTGCTGAGAAGATACGCCATCTCATGGATGGAAAGACTGCTAGCCGGGGATGGGGTGGCATACAGGATATCCTTCTCTGTGATGATTCCCACCAGATGCTTCTCCTTGTCGAGCACAGGAAGGCGGTGTACCTTCTCCTGCTTCATCAAGGTCGAGGCTTCTGCTATCGACATGTCAGGAGTAGCTGTAACAGGATTACGCGTCATTCTTCGTTCGATAATCATTTGGATCTCCTACCTACCATCTACCATAACTATACTGCAAGCGTACTGGATTTTCCAGCCATTATTCCCCGAGATAGGCTTCACGCACTTTCTCGTTCTCCAGAAGGGAAGCGGAAGCATCATGCAACACAATCTTGCCATTCTCCATGACGTATCCTTCGGTGGATGCCTTCAGGGCCATACGGGCATTCTGCTCCACCAAGAAGACGGTCACCTTGTCCTGCTTGTTGATCATATCAATCTTCTCAAAGATGTCTGCAATCACCAACGGGGCAAGCCCGAGACCAGGTTCATCAAGAAGGATGAGTCTGGGACCACTCATCAGCGCACGCGCAATGGCCATCATCTGCTGCTCCCCCCCACTGAGTGAGCGGGTCTTCTGACGTCTTCTCGCCCCAAGGATGGGAAAGAAATCGTACATGGCTTCCTTGCGGTCGGCAATGAGCTGCTCATCACGAACCAGGAAGGCTCCCATATCAAGGTTCTCCTCAACGGTCATATCGGCGAAAACACGCCGTCCTTCAGGTACGAGGGCGATGCCCTTTGCAGCAATGAGGTCGGTGGTCAGAATGCGGGGCCGTTTAACACCCTTGACCACTTCATTCCTCGCCCTGCAAATCTCCTCCCCGTCAAAGGTGATCGAACCGCTTACCAACGGCTCCTGTCCTACGATGGCTTTCAGGAGCGTACTCTTTCCACTACCGTTCGCACCGATGAGGCAGACAATGTCGCCTTCATTGACATGCATGCTCACCTGCTGCAGGGCTTTGATGTTTCCATAGGAAACGGAGATATCATCAATGCTGAGCAACTCTTTCATTCTTCTTCCTTTCCCAGATAGGCTTCAATGACGCTGGGATTGTGCTTGATCTCTCGGGGCGTTCCTTGGGCAAGCTTCTGTCCATAGTTAAGTACGGTGATCGTGTCACAGATATTCATGACCAGTTTCATATCGTGCTCAATCAAGACCACGGTGATATCCAGATCACGAATCTTTCGGATTGTAGCCATCAGATGGTCGGTCTCCTGCGGGTTCATACCTGCAGCGGGCTCGTCAAGGAAGAGCAGTTTTGGGTCGGTGGCAAGGGCTCGGGCAATTTCCAGCTCGCGTTGTCGTCCGTAGGGAAGGTTCTTTGCCAGTTCGTTCTTCATGGAGGCCATGCCGAAGAAGTCGAGCCAGTCGCAGGCCTTCTCGTAGATCTGCTCCTCCTCCTGCTTCATGTGGACATAGCTGTTGATGGCATTGAGGAAACGCCCTTTCGTCTCACTCTTGCCGGTCTTGAAGTGCCGTCCGATCATGACGTTCTCGACAACTGTCAGTTCCTTGAAGAGGCGGATATTCTGGAAGGTACGAGCGATTCCCATCCTGCAGATGGTGTGGGCAGGCAGGCCGGTGATGTTCTTCTTGTTGAAGAACACCTTGCCTGAAGAAGGAACATCCAACCCGGTCATATTGTTGAACAGGGTGGTCTTGCCAGCCCCATTGGGACCGATGAGGCCGGTAATGAGGCCGCTCTCAACCACGAAATCAACCTTGTTGACGGCAACCACACCACCGTAGGCTCGAGTCAAAGCTTCGGTTTCCAAGAGGATCATCGTGCACCTCCCTTTCTGCTCTTCGCCACTTTCTTTCCATAGCGGGTCTCTTCCCTACCCAGCAAGCCCTGCGGGCGCCAGATCATCATGACAACCAGAATCAAGCCGAAGAGGATCTGCTTGAACTGGGGAGGAATGACACTGGACAGGCCGGTAAGCTGGGGGAAATAGCTGATAAGCTGAATGATGAAGGCGCCCAGGATGGATGCCTTGAAGTTGCCCATACCACCAAGCACAACCATGCACAACACCATGACAGAAACCATGAAGGTATAGGTACCAGGGGTCACCGAGAGGGAGAAGACAGCCTGCAAGGAGCCTGCAAGCCCGGCTACCGAGGCACCGAGGATGAAGGCAAACACCTTGTAGGTGGTGATGTTGATACCCATCGACTGGGCGGCAATTTCATCTTCACGGACAGCAGACAGGGCCCTGCCCATGCGCGAGCGTGCCAGACGTTGGAATATGAAGTAGGCTATGCCTACGAAAACGAACACCATAACCAGGAATGCGTATTTCTTGTATGGATTGATGGTAAAGCCGAACAGGTCCGGCATCGGGATGCGCTGGATGCCCATGGGGCCTCTGGTGACAGAGTCCCAGTTGTTGAGGACGTTGCGGACAATCTCACCGAAGCCAAGGGTGGCGATGGCAAGGTAGTCTCCCTTCAACCTAAGGGTCGGAAGCCCGATCAGAAGACCGAAGAAAGCACTCAGGATGAGGGCTGCCGGCAAGGTTGCCCAGAACGACCAGCCAAAGCGCGTCGTCAGGATTGCGGTAGCATACGAACCGATGGCAAAGAACCCTGCCTGGGTAAGGCTGAGTAAACCACCGTACCCGGTGATGATATTCTGGCCCAAGGCCATCAGGGCATAGATGCCCGAATAGATCAGAATAAGCAAGAAGAAATTGAACATATTAGACTTTCTCCTTTTCGACCTTGCCGAAGAGTCCTTCCGGCTTGAGCAGGAGGATCAGGATGAGGACCCCGAAGGCTATGGTATCCTTCAGACCGGTGGGAATGCCGAAGACAGCAACACCGAAGGTTTCAAGAATACCGAGCAGGATACCTCCAAACATTGCACCGCTGATATTGCCGATACCACCGACAACCGCCGCTACAAAGGCTTTCAGGCCCATCATGGTACCCATTGTTGCATAGACTTTGAAATCCAGGGCGATCAGGATGCCACCAACGGCAGCAAGGGCGCTTCCGATGGCAAAGGTCATGCTGATGACGCGGTTGACACTGATACCCATCAACATCGCTGTCCCTTGATCAAGACTGGTGGCACGCATGGCCTTGCCCATCCGAGTCTTATCAACAAAGATCTTCAGGATGATCATGATCACCAAGGAAACAACAAGGATAAGAATCTGATGTGGAGTGATGACTACTCCACCCAAGTGAATGGCTGAGTTGTCAAACGGGTAGTTGAACTTTCTGGAATGGGTGCCGAATGCCCAGGCCGCCCCATTGGAAAGAATGAATGAAACGCCGATGGCACTGAGCAGTGGAGCCAAGCGAGTTGCCTTGCGAAGCGGCTTGTAGGCGACACGTTCGATGAACATCCCAATCGCTGCGCTGAAACCCATGCTGACAATCATTGCCAAGAAGAAGGCAACCAATGTCCAGAGACCTAGCGGAGAGTCGCCGCGAAGCCAGTCAAAGAGAAACAGCCCGATATAGGCGCCTACCATCAGCACGTCACCATGGGCGAAGTTGATAAATTTCAGAATGCCATACACCATGGTATATCCCAGGGCAATGAGTGCATAGATGCCCCCGAGTGTCAGGCCATTCATCAAATGTTGGAAGAATTCAGCAATTCCCACGATGCTCTCTCCTTCGTACGAGAACTGAAAAGAACGATAACATGAAAAGACCGGTGTAAACAACACCGGTCCTCCCAATTTCCCGCAAGACCGAGAATCCTTGTACAGGCCTTAGTCGATCTGGACGAGCTTGCCGTCTACGACCGTGTAGGTGCCCAAGTATTCTGGTGTGGTCTTGTTGACCTTGTAGAGTCCCTGATAGGCAACCAGGTCCCCGTTCTCAGCGAAATTTACCACACCGGAAACGCCCGGGAAATCCTTGGTTGCAGCAACTGCATCACGGATTGCCTTGCGGTCGAACTTACCGGTTGCCTTGTAGACCTTGTCCATAGCAGCGAGCAGGATGTTGGTGCCATCATAGGCGTTGGTAGCGAAACTGTCCGGTCCGACACCATACTTGGCGGTGTACTGGGATACAAAGGTACTGAAAGCCGGGCTCTCCTTAACCTTTGCAGGTCCAACGTAGATGACGCCATCGGTGAAGCCACCAGCAAGATTGTAAATCTCAGGGTTGGAGAATCCGTCACAGGAGAGGAACGGAATCTTCATGCCCAGCTGCGAAGCCTGCTCAAGAATCTGAGCCATTTCTGCAGTGTAGTTGGGGATGTAGATTGCCTCGGGGTTGGCCGTGCGAATCTTGGTCAGCTGGGTCTTGAAGTCCTTGTCGCCGACATTGAATGCCTCGGCGATGGTTACCTTACCACCTGCTGCTTCGAAAGAAGCGGTCATACCCTCATAGAGGCCCTGGCTGTAGTCGTTCTTGGCATACAGGACGCCGATGGTCTTGTATCCGAGCTTCTCGAAGAAGTAGCGACCAGCAACCTCACCCTGCAGACCGTCGGAAACAACGGTGCGGAATACAAAGTCACCAATGGCGGTGATGTCAGCATGGGTGGCAGACGGGCTGATCATGACAAGACCCTCGTTCTGGACACGCTCGCCGACTGCAAAGCTTACACCGGTGAATACAGGACCGATGAGGCCGACAATCTTATCGGAAGAGGAGAGCTTCTCAATTGAGGAGAGGCCTTTCTCAACGTTACCTTCGGAATCCTCGGTGACCAGGGTTACCGGGATGCTACCGCCAATACCACCCTTGGCATTGAACTGCTCGATGGCGAGCATGGCAGAGTTGTTGCTCAGTACACCATAGTTGGCGTAGTCACCGGTCATAGGACCAATGAAACCAATCTTTGGACTTTCTACTTCTTTGGAACCCTGTGCAAACAGGGGGGAAGCCAATGCAATGACAAGAATCAGAAAAACAAACAGGCTTTTTTTCATCTTTGGTACCTCCAAAAG
>JAAYQY010000157.1 GCA_012519125.1 Spirochaetales bacterium | reverse complement strand
TGGCTCCTCAGTCAGGGGACAGTGGAGACTGATGACATCCGACTCCTTGCACAGGTCTTCGAAGCTGCAGTACGTCACCCCAAGCTTCTCATCCGGATAGGGATCGTAGGCCAGCACCCGCATCCCAAAACCCTTGCAGATGTTAATGAACACCCGCCCGATCTTTCCGGTTCCCACTACCCCGACTGTCTTGCCATGCAGGTCGAACCCTACCAAGCCGTTGAGACTGAAGTTGAACTCACGGGTACGGACGTAGCTGTGATGGATTTTTCGCACACTGCTGAGCAGCAGTGCCATGGCATGTTCTGCCACCGCATAAGGCGAATAGGCAGGAACCCGTACCACGTGAATCTTGCCGAATGCTGCCTTGAAGTCGATGTTGTTGTAGCCGGCACAGCGCATGGCGAGCAGGCGGGTGCCGCCTGCATACAGACTCTCAATCACCGTTTCGGTGATGCTGTCATTGACAAAAGCACAAACCACCTCAAAGCCGGTGGCAAGGGCAGAAGTCTTCTCACTGAGTTTGGATTCGAAGTAGACGATTTCCACCTCATACTCCGAGCATAATCGGTCGAACCAAACCTTATCGTAGGGTTTGGTATCAAAAAACGCAACGCGTGTCATCGTAGTTTCTCCTTGATCGTCAGATCACCACTTCTTCAAGCACATCGATTAGCAACTGGTAGTCCCCATCGATTGCGCTGATGTCAGCTTCCAAAAGCCTGTCCGCATCCACGAGCGACCAATCAATATCATAGCCGGCGTTCATGGACAGCTGATAGAAGAACAGTCGTGCAGCCCTTCCATTCCCATCCCTGAAGGGATGCAGTGCTTCAACCTCGCCCATATAGAAGGCCAGGTCATTGATGAAAGTCTCGCGGTCCATCTGGCACAGGTACCGGTCCTTTCTCAGCCGGGTAAAGATATCCTCGGCTGCACTTTCGATGAATTCAGGACTGCAAAAGACAGTCCGCTTCGCCGCAGTAGTAGTCCGTATCGTCCCGGCAGAGGGATATACATCCCCGAACATCCGGCTGTGGATGGACTTCAAATATGCGAAATCATAGGTATTTTGCACCGAATCGGTAAGCATTTCTGCTGAGCGAAGGTTGGCCATATAGGCTTCAACCTTGCGAAGTTTCGTACGTTCCTTGATGGAAAAGAAGTTTACCAGCGAAGAGGTATGAGGATAGACAGAAAACTCATCTTTGGGAGGATGATACGAGGTGGAAAGGTCATGACTGTCGATATAGCGCTGAATCAGCTCATCGGCCTCCACTTCCTCTTCAAGAATCGAACGTATCGATTGCTCCTCCTCCTCGGAGAACTCAAAACCCTCAGCTTCATGATTGAACTTGATATAGTCGATGCAAGCTTGCACTCGGCTTGTTTTCATAAAAACGCTGACCATCCTTTTGCCTCGTCGAGGCAAGAACTGTTTCTTTGCCAGAAACCCATACCCTATCTTTGTCTATGATAGCCATACCAAAGAAGGGAGGTCAAGGCACAGTGCGAAAAAAGAGCCCATTGCTGGGCTCTCTTTTCCTACTCTATCCCGTTTTGTCAGAAAGAGAATCCCATGTACACGGTTCCTTCCACAAATTGCGGCTTTGCACTTTCATTGAGAATGAAGCCATACTTGCCGCTCACACCCATGGAGAAGGTCTTGTTGAACTTGTACTCGAATGAGCCCTTTGCAAAGGCACCAAAGAGGTACTTGTCCCCATCAGTGGTTGCAATTCCCGGTCCGTAGGTGAAGAAGGCTCCCACACCCAGATCAAAGGAAACCTTGCCCAGATCGATGTTGAGCATCGGGGCTGCGGAAACGGTAACTGCCTGAGCCAGCTTGGAGAACGGAGTGGCGAAATCGAAGTCAAGCACATCCGAAGCGGCTGCCCTCCATCCATAGGAAGAGAGCAGGTAGGGCGAATAGGCCAGATCGATATCAACACCCAGACCAAGGTTCTTGTTGAAGGTCATCAGGTTGTTCAGCTGGATACCCAGGTTGCCCTGCAAGTTGTAACCGGTATAGGCACCAATGCTCGGATTGGTGGAGTTGAAGGTTCCACCCAAGGTAATGGTGGTGGAATATCTGCTCTCTGCCTTTTGCTTGGCAGGTTCGGCAGCAACTGCTGCAACAGGTTGCTCGACAGGAGCTTCCACAACAGGCTCAGCCTCGACTGCAACCGGCTCAGCCTCGACTGCAACCGGCTCAGCCTCGACTGCGACCGGTTCGGCTTCTGCTACGACTGCAGGAAGCTCCTCGACGACTGGTTCAGCTTCCGGGGCAACCTCTTCAGCAACGATTTCTGCTTCCGGTGCAACTGCAGGCTCTGCCTCA
>JAAYQY010000156.1 GCA_012519125.1 Spirochaetales bacterium | reverse complement strand
GTTGAGGGCTTGTAGGAGAGGCCTCCCAACAGTGACATATCAACCACAGGGACTATGGCCGCAAGAAGCGGGGTGAACAGAAAAGCGAGTACCAGGAGCAAGAGAAGCGATCGTTTTCCTACCATGTCAGATTCTCCAAGGAGAAGAGATTTGCGGCAAGCGGGACATTCACTTCCAGGCTGTCCAAGGTCATCCAGGTTGCACTGTCACGTTTCATCTTGTCTTCTATTTTTGTCTCCGAAGGAAGTGTCCTGCCCGCCACCTCGACGGTAGAGAGCACTTCCATCACTTTCAACAGTCGCTTCTGGGCTGTGGAGTACTCAGCCTTCCACACCAGATAGGTCTGCTTGTCCACCCAGATTTTCTGCACTGGATAGGCTACGGTTCTCTTCTTTGCAGTGAGCGTCAGCACATGGCAGTCATAGCCATTGACGGTCTCACTGCCTTCCAGGACCACCGTATAGCTGTCCAGCGTATTCTTCTCCTCGGTCATATCCTCGTAAGAGAGATCACTTCCCAGTACCGACTGCCTCAGAGCAGCGCCTTGCAAACGGATGAGCTCCTCTGCATCAGGGTAGAAGAGGTAGAGGCTCGACTGGGTCCTCAGGATTTTCTGCCCACGTTCTGCAGTGCTGGTAAACTCAATCAGGGAGTCACTGGTCCCTCGTGCCCAAGCCTTGAAGGTGCTGATCTTGGTTCCGAACCTGTCGGAGGTCTTGATCGAGCCTGTGGAGACCGAGGTTTCGAAGGTAGCCATCTCATCCATCTTCTGGATGACCTCTTCACCGGTGAGGGCGAACAGGAACGAAGGGATGATGCAAAGAAGCGAAAGGGTCAAAAGGAGTTTGACGACAGGTTTAGACATAACGCAGAGCCTCCACTATTTGGATTTTTGAAGCACGTCGGGAAGGAATGAGGGTGGAAAGGGATGCAATGATGATTGCATACACCCAAACAAAGATGGCGATGAAGAAGTTGACCTGTGGGTACAGGATGGAAGAAATCTCCATGTCCACTCCGCTCATTGCTTCGGTGAAGTTCAGCCCCACCTTGCTGAGAATGAAGACGATGATTACGCCTACAATGGTCCCAAGGGTGGATCCTATGATGCTGATGAAGGTTCCTTCGAGCAAGAAGAGCCTGGTAAGCTCTTTGCCTTGCATACCCAATGCCCCCAAGGTGCCGATCTCCCGCATCCGTTCATAGATGACCATCATCGTGGTATTGATGATCACCGTGCTGCCAAGCACAAAGAAGATCGCTCCCATGACGTAGTAAATTACCTTGGCGATGGCAAGGAAGGAGTACATCATATTCAGATCCTTCCATGCTTTTGTTTCGGTTCCCAACGAGAGCTCGGTTTGGAGCAGCTTCTTCACCGAAGATGCCACATCCCGCTCCTTGTATCCTTCCTCGGTCAACAGGAGTACCTCCTGGACCTGGCCCTCCATCCTCAAAAGGTATTGGGCTCTGTCAAGCGGAACGTAGAGCACTTTTGCATTGAGCCCTCCCACGGGGAAGGAGGCAATGCCCACGATCTGGAAGGTCATGGCATTCGATCCGCGCAAGGCCGTGGACGTGAGCACCGTCACCTTGTCCCCAAGGTTCAGATGGAGATCGCGGGCAAGGAAGGCTCCGATGAGCATCTCATTGCTGCCTTCAGTGGGGAGCCGTCCTTCTTTGACCAGCGACGGGAAATCGATGAAGGCTTCTTCTGAGGCAAAGTCCACCCCGACACCCAATGCGGCATTGTTCTTGCCGTTCAGATAGAGGTTTGCGGGGAAGTTGATGCGAGATGTTACAGCGCGCACTCCCTCTTGGTCTGCAACCAAGGGAAGCACCTCATCTGCAGCAAGACTCAGATGCAAGGGGTTGTACCGCTCATACTGTTCAAAGGACTCGTGGCGGACTCTCACCTGGCCGGTGTAATAGCTGACCAGGTTGGATGCCATGTCACTTTCCATTGCCTCCAGTAGGGCCAAAAGTGCCATGATGGCCATGGCAGAGACTGCGATTGCGATGGCACTGAGCATCGAGCGACGGAAGTTTCGGAATATGTTGCGAAACGCAACGGCAGGAAGTTTGATTGTCATTGCATTTCCTCCTATTGGTGATGCAGACAGGTGGGGATGTCAAGTTTCAGTGCGCGCCTGATGGGGAAGATCGCCACCAGCATGGACAGGCCGATCCCACTGAAGAAGGCCTTGGCGATGGTTGCAATGCTCCAAGCGCCGCGCATGACATTCTGGATCCTGAAGCCGATATCCATATCCCGGAACACAAAGCCGAAATCGAATCCGACGTTGACCAGATAGAGATTTGCCAGGACTCCCAGCAGGATACCGACCAACGATCCGACCAAGCCGATTCCCCCTGCCTCAAAGAGGAAGGAGAAGAGGATGTCCCGATCTTTCATCCCCAGGGCACGCATCATCCCGATCTCGCGCAT
>JAAYQY010000155.1 GCA_012519125.1 Spirochaetales bacterium | reverse complement strand
GTACGCATGGCGTTTCTGGAAATGCAGGAAGTCTCTTCGGGGTATCGGTTCCCCGTCTTCTTCGATGAGCTGATGGCAAACAGTGATGATGAGCGCTCACTGGCAATAGCGAAGGCAATTGCCGAGATTTCACGAAACCGGCAGGTTTTCTACTGTACAGCTCAGGCCGATGAGGTGGACAAGCTCACCAAAGAGGCGGGCGATCTGGTGCATGTCATCAATCTTGAGGATGCAAAAAGAGGGCATGCGCTTCAGCGCCACCCCTTCATTGCTCCCAAGAGTACCCGGCAAAGCCTCCCACCTTTCACCGAGGACTACAACCAGTATGCAAAACTCTGCAAGGTGTCGAGTCCTAATCTGCACGGGCGGGTAGGGGAACTGTCCAGTTGGTATCTGTGCATCTCAAGCAAAGAGCTTGAGGCTTTGCTCAGCCGAGGATTGTCCACCTGTGGTCAGGCAAAAGAGGTGGATGCACGCTATCAGAGGCGGTTTGGTTTGCTTGAGCATACGCAAAGGCTTGCCCGCATTGGAAGGCCAAAGGTGCTGAGTGTTGCCGACATGGCAGATGAACGATTGAAACTGAACCGCTCGGCAGCCTATTTTGAAGGTTTGCTGTCCTATGTGGATGAATCAGAGCGGACCGGAAACGATGTGCTTGATGCCATTGATGAGCGTATACTTGTTGGCTTTAGAAAACCTGCAAGGGATACCTTGGAAGCGTTTCTCATTGAACAGGATTTTGCAACCAACGAGAAGCCTCTTTCACCCAAAGGGATTCTCTCCGAGCTATGTCTGGACAACCCAGAGCTTCGCATCGACAGTGAGGAGTATCTGGTTTGTGCCCGGTATCTGGAGAGCTTGGTGTTGGAGAATTAACATTCCCTTTTTCGGATTTGCATCGTATACTCAGCTTCATGTACCGATCGACCATCAAAGCCTGCTATCTGGGAAGTTTCATTGGGGCCCTGACCTGTAATCTGGCTCCTTTGCTGTATGTGACCTTCATGCTTGAGTTTGGCATTACCTTCGAGCAGGCAGGTCGCCTTACCCTGCTCAATTTCTTCACCCAGATTGTCACCGATCTGGTGTTCAGCCGTCCGGTCGATCGCTGGGGAGTGCGGCCGTTCATCACTCTCGGCCACCTCATGGCCTTCTTCGGTTTTTTGCTGTTGGCCTTCGCCCCAAGCTTGTTTCCGAACAATACCTATGGTGGGCTGATGGTGGCTACGGTCATCTATTCGATCGGGGGAGGGCTCTTTGAGCTGTTGCTCAGTGCCATCGTTCAGGCAATTCCCAATGACTCGAAGGAGAAGGCAATGAGCCTGTTGCACTCTTTCTATGCATGGGGCTTCATCGTAGTGGTCATCGGCACGACGGTTGGACTGCGCTTCTTCAGCAGGAGCAACTGGATGTATGTGGTTTTGCTCTGGTCAATCCTCCCGTTGCTGAATTTCTTCAATTTCCTTCGTGTTCCCCTTGCCCCTGCCGTGGGGGAGGAGCATAGGACCAAGATACGGGAGCTGCTCTCCTCACGCTACTTCCTCTTCGTCCTGTTGGGAATCGCGGTGGGCGGCGCCACCGAGGTAAGCATGTCCCAGTG
>JAAYQY010000154.1 GCA_012519125.1 Spirochaetales bacterium | reverse complement strand
GTCGGAGGGGTCCTTCCAGACAGCTTCGGCAAAACTTCGGAAGAACGTAAGCTGCCGCTTCGCATAGAAGCGGCTGTTTCTTTCTATCTGGTCGGCGATGAGCGAGCGAGACCACTCCCCATGCTCACGGGCCTGGAAAAACTCCCGGTATCCGATACCTTGCAATCCAGGCCAAGAAGCCTGAGCTCCCATTCTGATGAGTGACCGGATTTCCTCTTCCAAGCCTTCGTCAAACATCGCCTTGATGCGCAGACCAAGACGCGAGCGAAGCACCTCTGCCTCTCGTTGCAACCCGATGATCAAGGGTTGCATGCCGTTGCGCTTCTCACTGGGGATGCTGAAACTGGAAAGGGGTCTTCCACAGGTTTCCCACACTTCCAAAGCACGGGATATCCGATAGATATCAGAGCTGTGGATACGCTCAAAGGAGACAGGGTCCACCCGCTTGAGGTACTCATAGGCCCAAGATCTTCCCTGCTGCTCGATTTGGCTGGCGATGTGATTGCGGATGAGCTCATCACTGGGCGGAGCTTCACTGAGTCCGAAGAGAAAGTGTTTGAAGTAGTAAGCGGTCCCCCCGCATACCACCGGCACCTTATCCTCTCCCCAGATTTCCTGGCAGGCCTGATCGGCTTGTTCGATGAAATCACCTACAGAGAACTGCTGCCAAGGGTCCTGGATGTCGATCAGATAGTGCTTGATTGCAGCCTGTACCGAAGCATCCGCCTTGGCAGAACCAATGTCCAGATACCGATATACTTGGATTGAGTCTGCATTGATAACAGAAAACCTCTGCGGATCAAGATCCAGCAGAAGTTCTGTTTTTCCGACCCCTGTCGGGCCGAAGATGAAAAGAATGGGTTTGGTGAAATCAGGCTTCTTCAGAGGCTTCGAAATGGATTTCACCTTTGAGAGCTCTGGTAAGAACCTCACTGACGATTTTCCCATTGTTCTCCTCGATCTCTTTTCCGCCACACCCAGGATTACTCAGGATGTTCGCTTCCTTGATTGCCACGCAGGTAATTTGGTAGATATTGCCCTCATAATCAATAAGGCTATTCAATGGAATGCTCACCGTTCAACTCCTTGTCAATCTGCAGAACAACTCTCTGCAACTTTCATATCATAAAGATTTTTCAGCTTAATGTACAGACCTTACAGCACATACCGATAGCCAAGGCGCACGTACTGAGCGAGCATCTTATCCACAAAGGGATCAGAGGCACTGCCGTCAGAGTAAATCCAGGGCAGATAGGAGGCCTCGGCAAACAGAATGCCATGGCGGCCAACAAACTCGTAGGAGAGGGAGAGCACACCGCCCAGGCCCAGGGCTCTATACCCATCCTCCTGCCAACCACCTTGCGCTTTGATTCCCACCCCCACCACCACTGGATTGAGCTGGTGGAACCGATAGAGAAGATGAGCGGAAAGTGCACTGTTTTGCAGCCAGGCGGGGGCAGCTGTCTGCACGGTGGGAAGAGAGAGCACCAGATTCTGCTCAAACCCCTTGGTCAGAAACCCCACCTCCACCGAGCTCGCCGCCAGGTTTTGTGAGACACCAAGGTAAGGCTTGGCTCCCACTGAAGTGAGCATGAGCAGCAAGAGAAACAGCAAGAGAGCACATCGCCTAGTGTTCTTCACGCTTTTGCACCTCCGCAATAATGATATCTGCAACTTGCTGTGGACCAAGATCTGAGGTATCGATCACCAAGTCGGCTATGCTCGTGTCACTGTTGTCGATAGCATAGAGACGCAGATAGCGCTTGCTGTCATTTTCATCACGACGCTGGGTCTGCTCCATCCGCTCAGCCAGACTTCCCCCTTCGCGTTCGGTAATCCTTCTGGCCCGCTCTTCGCTGCTTGCTGTCAGATATACCTTGAGGTCAGCTTCCTTGAGCATCCAGATTGCCAAACGACTGCCAAGAACACAGTTCTCTTCAGCCAAGGCCATCTCCACCTGACGGCGGTCTACCTCAAGGTCATACTCATCGGTCTGTTCAGCCAACTTGCAGAATGTCCAGAACTCAATTCCCTTCTCTTCGCTGAGCGTTCGGAAGGTGAAGTTGATCATTGGGTAGCCCAATCGGTCGGCCACCAGCTTGCTGACAGTCGTATTGCCGCAGCCACTTTTCCCACTAATTGCGATGCGCACCCTTGCCCCCGTCACTCGATATTTCGGATTTGTTCACGAATATTCTCCAAGCTGTCCTTCATGGCCACCACTTGGATATTGAGCTCCACCATCTGGCTCTTGCTGCCGATGGTGTTGATCTCCCGGTTCATCTCCTGACAGAGAAAGTCCAGGCGCTTGCCAACCGGCTCATCCAGATCCAGCAAGGCGAAGTACTCTTTCAGGTGTACTGCCAGGCGCTTGATCTCCTCGTTCACCGAATATTTCACCAACATCACCGCAACCTCAGAGAGTATGCGGTTCTCATCATAGTTCTGATCACCAAGCATCTCGTCAAAGCGAGTGCGAAGATTTTGCTTGAGTAAGGCCTCAAGCTCATCAGCATGGCTCTGGATGACAAGAAAACCCGCCTCAAGCCGCTTTCCCAGACTGAACAGATCAGCCTTGGTGGAAGCACCTTCCCGCTCTTTGCTTGCAGAGAACTGGACCAATGCTTCCTCAAGGGTAGCGAAGAGCACCTGTCGATATCGCTCGCTGTCATTGCCTTTCAGGCTGGTAAGCACTCCTTCGCTTCCCAGAAAGTCAGAGAGCTGGGGTTTGAGAGCCTTGCCTGAGAGCGCTCCAATGGAGCTGAATGCCTCGCTGTACTTCTGTACTGCCACCGGGTCGATGTACAACTCGATGTCACTGACCAGGTTCTTCACCCGGATGTTCACTTCAATGTGGCCTCGGCTTGCTTTTTCTCCAAGGCGCTTGTCAATCTCAATCTCGAAGGGAGAGAGGATGTAGGGAATGTTGTGGTTGATATCAAGATAACGGTTGTTGTAGGACTTCAGTTCGACGGCAAGCTGAAACTGCTCACCAACTGACTCACTGAAGCCATATCCAGTCATGCTTTTCATGAAAGACTCCTTCGAAACGCAGCAATACGAGGCCCGATCGGGCGG
>JAAYQY010000153.1 GCA_012519125.1 Spirochaetales bacterium | reverse complement strand
TTCGGGGTTATGAGACAATCAAGTGTACAGACTGCCAGGAAGCGTATGAAAAAGCCAATAAATACGTACATCCGGTGATAACCTTTGACAAAAGCACCTGCTTACAGTATTTTTTGGCTGTGATGAGGAGATTCGCATGCAAAACTTTCTGATAGGACTTGGAGTCGGAGTCGTATTGGCCATCGTGCTCGTGGTAATCATGTCCGTCAAGCGCCATAAGGAGATGCTTGCGGTAAAACAGGAGACCGAGAGGCTGAAGCGGATGCTTACCGATCGCATGGACCTGGAAAGCGAAGGTCTCTCCAAGCTCAAGGAACAGAATGAGGATCTGAAAAAGCAGAATGAGAATCTCAGGATCAGCCTCAGCACCTACTCCCAGAAACCGGGAAGAAAGGAAGTCGCCCGATTGCATGTGTACCAGCTCGCCGTTGATAGACTGACGATCAACAGCCCTGGCTTTGGCGCTGCCTGGCAGGCTGCACTTAAGGAGAGCGAGGACGAGTTCCAGAAGACCTATGTTGGGGTGCAACCCTTCATCAAGCGTCTCATCCCCATCAAGACCGATGCAGCGGTATTGCCGCGAACGGTGGAAACAGAAGAACGATAAACATCAGCCGAAATGGTGGAATTGGTAGACACAAGGGACTTAAAATCCCTTGCTCGCAAGGGCGTGCGGGTTCAAGCCCCGCTTTCGGCAGTATTCTTTCAATTATCATGTGTTATCAACCAACTCACCAGTAAGGATACCGGTGATTTTCTGTTATATGCGAGCTGCAGCGCCAAAGCCCATCTTTAAACTCCTCTCCCACAACCTCTCCGCCATACCTTGGTCGAGCGCATGGGGAGCCGGAGTTTCCAGGGTGGTGAAGTTGAAGAACTCTCCTGTTGTTTCCCTTACCTCATCCGATACCCCAAGATAGTAGAGTGCCTGGGCTGAGAGCTTGGGAGAACGGGACTTGGGGTTGATCATGTGGTGCTTGAAAAAACGGTAGAGCTTTCCGTTGTTCTCCCCCATGTTTGTCTTCACATCCCCAGGATGCATGGCATTGATTGTGACAGCACTTCCTTCGAAAACTTTGGCAAAGGAAAACAAGGAGAGCAGCTGTGCCGTCTTTGCTGATCCATAGCTCTTCAGGCCGGTGTAGTGCTGCTTCTGCCAGCGAAGGTCATCAAGCTTCAAGCCGGCGAGGGCAAACCGGTGGCCCTCCGAATTCACATAGATGATTCTTGCCTTCTCTTGGCCCTTCAGCTTCTCCATCAGACGGTAGGTGATGATGAAGGAAGCGAGGTAGTTCACCTGGAACACCTCCTCAATATCATCATCAGTGAAGCGCAGCTTTGTGTTGTACACCCCGGCATTGTGAATCAGGACCTCAATAGGGGTAGGAAGCTGTGCCAGCATCTCAGCAGCTGCATGAATCTCCTTGAGATGGGAGAAATCAGCAATGAAGTAGGTACACTGCATCTGATAGGTCTGTTCCAACTCCTGTTTCAGAAGCTCACTCTTCTCCTTGTTGCGATTGATCAAAAGCACATCAGCACCACGTGAGGCATACAGGTGGGCAGTCTCATACCCGATGCCACTGGTTGCACCGGTAATGACTACAAGCTTTCCACGCAGGTCTTTCGACTCTTGTTTCGGCTCTGCCTTGTTGTTTCTGAGCATCGCTGCAATGTTCGCCCACTCATACTCTTTCAGATAGGGATTCATGTGTCGCCTTCCTCAACCAAACTTCTTTCTCATGAACTTCCGATACGCTTTGTTGAACCGGGGAATGTTGTCAAAGATATCACCCCACAGATCATAGTAGTCCCGTTGCTCAATGATCTTGCCCGACTCATTGAGGGTCACCCTGCTTGCACCGTAAATGGAGGAGTTTGGATACTTCTTGAAGCTCAGGCTCATCTCCCACTCCATGAACAGGACATTGCCGTTCTGTGCGGTATTCTTCACATCCATCTTCAGATTGTCCGAACGCGCTATCAGGCGCTCAGTCATTTCCTTGAAATCCTCAATGCCATGGATCTTCTGAACGCTGTCACAGAAGTAGATTGCATCATCATAGTAAGGAAGGATATGTGACCAATCAGGTTTTCCTTCAGTATTGTAAATGTTGGTCCACAACTCTTTGAGGTGTTCCTTGCTCTCTATTCGGTATTCCATGAGAACTCCCATTTCTTGCTCTCTCGTCGTTGTGTCATTTATACCATACCTCTGTTCCATTTGCTTGGAGAATCATGTACCAGATGAGCATTGTGCTTGGAGAAGGTTTGGTGACAAATCGTATGCTTTCATTGCCTTTTGCATAAAACACTCATCAATATGCACTATTTTGCATATTCAAATTGACAAAAATGGCAACACCCAATAGATTGAAAGGAACGTTTGGGGTAACACAGCAATGGAACAAAACACCTCTGCAGCACCAACTGCGGAAGAGATCAAGGCACAACAGCTTCTCGACGAGAAAGAACCTGACAGCAAACTTCGCAGCTACAGCGGACCGCTTGGAACCCTGACCACCATCCTTTTTTTGGTGTGGGCTGCATTCCAAGTCGTGGCGAACTCCTTTGGCATCATCGATGCCATGGCACTGCGCACCTGGCACCTGCTCTTTTTGCTTGGCTTCACCTTCCTGCTCTTTCCCTCCTATGGCAAAGAGAAACGAAGCAGAGCACTTCCCCCGGTTTGGGATCTGGTGTTGCTGGGCGTCACCTTCTTCACCTTCTGGTACCTGTTGCACTACTACACCGCCATC
>JAAYQY010000152.1 GCA_012519125.1 Spirochaetales bacterium | reverse complement strand
TCCACCACCATGGCTTTTGTCCGCCTGCTCACCAAACTGGTGAAGGACAAGAACATGGGAGAGAGAATTGTTCCCATCGTTTCCGATGAAGCCCGCACTTTTGGCATGGAAGGGTTGTTCAGGCAAATCGGGATCTACGCACCGGATGGACAGCTGTACGAACCGGTGGACAAGGACTCTTTCCTGTGGTACCGCGAGGACAAGAAGGGACAGATTCTGGAAGAGGGCATCTCCGAGGCCGGAGCAATCTCCTCCTGGATAGCCGCGGCAACCAGCTATGCCAACCACCAGGTTTCCATGATTCCTTTCTTCATCTTCTATTCCATGTTCGGCTTCCAGCGTATCGGTGACTTCATCTGGGCCGCTGGGGACAGTGGGGCGAAGGGCTTCTTGCTGGGCGCAACTGCAGGAAGAACCACCTTGAACGGGGAAGGGCTGCAGCACGAGGATGGGCATGGACTGCTTTTGGCTTCCACCCACCCAACCTGCCAGGCCTACGACCCCACCTTCTCCTATGAGCTTGCGGTGATCATCCAGGATGGGCTGAAGCGCATGTATGAGGATAATGAGGATGTCTTCTACTACATCACCCTGATGAATGAGAACTACACCCATCCTGAGATGCCCAAGGGCGTTGAGGAAGGGATCAAGAAGGGTGCCTACCTCTACAAAAAAGCAAAGAAGGGCAAGAAGCCTGTCGTACAGCTGATGGGAAGCGGAACCATCCTGCGAGAAGTCATTGCAGCATCCGACCTGCTTTCCCAGGACTTTGGGGTGGAGTCGGACATCTGGAGCATCCTTGGTGTCAACGAGCTTCATCGTGATGGAGTTGAGGCGGAGCGTTACAACCTCACCCATCCGGAAGGCAAGGCGAAGGTTCCCTATCTTACCAAGATCATGGAAGGGCATGAGGGGCCGGTTGTGATCAGCACCGACTACCTTCGGGCCTATCCTGAGCAGATCAGAAGGCTCATCCCCAACCAGAAGGTGACCATCCTGGGCACCGATGGATTTGGCCGATCAGACTTCAGGGAAGCGCTGAGAAAGTTCTTTGAGGTTGACCGGTACTATATTGCCATTGCAGCGCTCAAGGGACTTGCTGACGAAGGTGTGATTCCTGCAAAGACTGTCAGTGAGGCGATCAAAAAGTATGGCATTGATGTTGATAAGCCCAACCCATTGTTGAGTTAAGGAGAGAGGGACCATGGCAACAAAACAAATACTCATCCCGGATATTGGGGATTTCGAAGATGTACCGATCATTGATGTGTACATCAAGGTCGGCGATGTCATCGATTCTGACAGTTCTGTGGTAGCCCTCGAAAGCGAGAAGGCTGTCCTTGATGTTCCTTCTCCCTTTGCAGGCACCATCACCAAGGTGCTGCTCAAGGAGGGTGATACCGTCTCCAAAGGGTCTTTGGTGGCTGAGATCGAAGTTGCTTCAGAAGGTGAGGAAGAAAAGCCTGTTGAAGAGCCAAAGAAAGAGCAGCCTGAGGAACCTAAGAAAGAAGAGAAGACAGAACCACCTAAGCAAGAAGAAAAACAAGAGCCGGTAGCTGAAGATACGCAGCCTGTAGCGGCTGCAAAGGAAGAGAAGAGCGATCTTATCAATGAGCAGGCACCAGGTGCTGTGTACCACGCGACGCCTTCTCTGCGTACCTACGCACGAGAGCTGGGAGTCGATCTTGCAAGGGTGAAGGGCAGTGGGCCCAATGGGCGGATTTTGCATGAGGATGTCCAGGCTCTGGTGAAAAAAGCGCTCAGCGGCATGAGCACTGCTACAGCCTCCTTCGGCAAGATTGAGCTGGAGGACTTCTCCAAGTACGGGGAGACCGAGCGCAGAAAGCTCACCCGCATCCAGAAGATTTCGGGTCCGCATTTGCAGAAGAGCTGGCAGATCATCCCCCATGTCACCCAGTATGATGAGGCTGATGTCACTGAGCTGGAAGCCTTGAGGAGGACGATCAAGGAAGAGATGAAGAGAAGTGATGATCCTGTGAGCATCAGCATTCTTCCCTTCATCGTGAAGGCTGTGGTTGCGGCACTGAAGAAGTTCCCCGAGATGAATGCTTCCTTTGA
>JAAYQY010000151.1 GCA_012519125.1 Spirochaetales bacterium | reverse complement strand
TGAACTGTCGACATGAAAGTTGTTGATATCCCTCTCCATGGAAGGGGGGAGGGAGATGAAGATAATGTTCTCCAAGGCGTTCTGCTGTTGTGTCATGGATGATTTGTTCCTGTATACAAGAGAAAACCTGCGGTGCCGTACCCGGAGAATGCTCTTGAACCTTTGGTTCAAGGGGGATGCCAGTTGTGCTGAAAATTCTGTTCCATTAAACCCCGAAGGCGTCGGATCAATGCAAATCAGCTATGCCGTATCCCATTTGTGTATGTTGAGCCAAGAGACTGTGGCTCCAGGCGCACACCGCAGGAAACTTGTCAAATATCAAGGCAATTGCTTGCCACACGTACATGGTACAATAAGAAAGGGCTTTGTGAAAGGGGTTGCAGAAAAAGAAAACAGGGCCCGAAGGCCCCGTTTTGGACAGTGTCCGAATACTCAGGCAACACTACAGAGAGGGAGAATCTTCCAGAAGGGCATCCAGGTCGACTTCGTCATTGGCGAAAGCGTCTCCACTGGTAAAACCATCTGCAGTTTCCAACTCAAGCGCTGCGTCGTCCAACAGAGGAACATCGTCGAGGCCGTCGATGGAAGAGAGATTCTCCATAGCCTGTGCAATGCTTTCCTCGATGAGTCTGTTGCTGGAAGTAAAACTTTCCACATACTCTTCAAGTTCAGCGTTGTGTGCATGTACCAAATCGAACTTTTCCTGCAGCTCTGCCTTCTCCTTGCGAAGCATGGCGATCAAGCCTGCAGCCTTCTTTGTCCGCAGTTCAAGCATTTTCACGGTATCAACGACTGACATGATTCCTCCTTATTGGGTATCCGGACGAGTTGTCTGACTTATTTGTCCAAGGCAACCTTAACCTGTGCAACGAGAGCAGAGAACGTTCCCTTGTCTTCAATAGCCATATTGGAGAGGGCTTTCCTGTTGATCTCGATGTTGGCAAGCTTCATACCATGCATGAACGTGGAGTAGTTCAACCCCTCAGCCTGCACGGCAGCATTGATTCTTGCAATCCAGAGCTTGCGGAAATCCCGCTTACGCTCCTTACGACCGCGATATGCGTACTGGCCAGCCTTTGCAACTGCGTCTTTTGCAACGCGGTTGTTCGTGCTTCTGCGGCCATAATAGCCTTTTGCCAGCTCAAGAATCTTCTTTCTTCTGTCCTTACGCTTTGTTCCGTCTACTGCTCTAGGCATTTTCCCACCCCCTTATGCGTACGGAAGCATGGATTTGGCTCTCTTTGCTTCCATATACTCGAGAATGCCAGTAGCACGGAGGTTGCCCTTGCGCTTACTGCTCTTCTTGGTGAGAATGTGGCGAAGACCCTGCTTTTTGTAGCGGACCTTCCCGGTTCCTGTGACGTGGAACCGCTTCGCAGCGGACCTTCTTGTTTTCATCTTGGGCATTTTGTGCACCTTCCAAACTTGCGCTCACAAGGAACAAGATCCCCTTTGAGCAGCATATTCACCATCCCATGCGGGATACTGTTTACTGGTTGTCCTTCTTGACCTGCGCAGCACTGACCTTGGCTGGGCTGACGATCATACTCATCATCTTGCCTTCCATCAGTGCGTCTCTGTCAAGGTTGTAGCCTACACCATTTTCCGTAAGCTGGGCAAGTATCTTGTCGAGCACTACTTTACCCAATTCGGTGTGAGCCAATTCACGGCCACGGAAGCGGATGCTTACCTTGACCTTGTTACCCTCACCCAGGAAGTCCCCGATGAATTTGGACTTTGTCTCAAGATCATGTCGCTCGATCTTGGGCTGCATCCGAATTTCCTTCATCTTGATGACACTCTGGTTCTTCTTGGCATCCCTGAGCCGCTTTTCCTGCTCGTAGCGGTACTTTCCGAAGTCGAGAATCTTACAGACAGGCGGGTTTGCGTTGGGGGACACCTCCACCAAATCCAATCCTACACTCTCAGCAAGCATGACAGCGTCAAACACACTCATGATGCCCTTCTGATTTCCATCAGCATCTATGACGAACACTTCTCTCGCGCGGATCTGTCTATTGATCCTCAAATCCTTCGTAGCCAATCGATCTCCTTGTGTTTTCGGTGAAAACCACTGTGTTGAGGGTTAGTCAGCCTAAAAGGCCGACGCAGAACAATATATCACAAGCATAGGAGCGTATCAAAGTATCGCCCCCAGAGCCTAAGAAAAAAGGCCACCGGCTGTATACCTGGTGGCCTTCGATCACAAAGTGGGTTATGCGTTGTTTGCAGAACCGAGTACGTTGATGTTCTTGTGTATGTACATCTTCTTCAGCTCATCACGGGCTGGTCCGAGGTACTTGCGGGGATCAAACTCACCGGGCTTATCTGCAAGAACCTTGCGGATCATTGCAGTCATTGCAAGTCTGCCATCGCTGTCGATGTTGATCTTGCACACAGCGCTCTTGGCCGCCTTGCGCAGCTGCTCTTCAGGAATGCCGACGCTATCCTTGAGGGTGCCACCATAAGCAAGAATCATGTTCACATACTCCATCGGGACAGAAGAGGAACCGTGCAGCACGATGGGGAAGCCGGGGAGCTGCTTCTCGATTTCC
Organism: Spirochaetales bacterium; assembly: GCA_012519125.1. Taxonomy (GTDB): domain Bacteria; phylum Spirochaetota; class Spirochaetia; order Sphaerochaetales; family Sphaerochaetaceae; genus Sphaerochaeta. Next base: position 8,300 of record JAAYQY010000151.1, on the reverse strand, counting down.
TCGAGGATGTCGAAGCGCAGCGGGGGAGGAATCAACACGCCATCAGCATTGCGGGTGCACTGTGAGGGCTCGAACTTGTTCGCACCATGGCTGGTGCCGATGGAGATGGCAAGGGAGTCAACGCCAGTGCGGGAGACGAACTCGACGACTTCCTCAGGCTTGGTGTAGTGACTGACGGCCGAGCTGACCTCGTCCTCGATGCCAGCAAGCACACCCAATTCACCTTCAACGGTTACATCGTGAGCATGGGCATACTCAACCACTTTCTTGGTAAGTGCGATGTTTTCCTCAAAGCTGAGGTGGGAACCATCGATCATGACAGAAGAGAACCCGTTGTCGATGCAATCTTTGCAAGTCTCAAAGCTGTCGCCGTGGTCAAGGTGAAGGACGATGGGAATGGCACAGCCGAGTTCGGCGGCATATTCACCAGCGCCACGAGCCATGTTTCTCAGCAGGTTGATATTGGCGTAGTCACGTGCTCCCTTGGAAACCTGGAGGATGACAGGGGACTTGGTTGCCACACAAGCCTGGATGATGGCCTGAAGCTGCTCCATATTGTTGAAGTTATAGGCAGGAATGGCATAACCGCCCTTGACTGCTTTTGCAAACATGTCTCTGGTATTGACCAGACCGAGTTCCTTATAGGATGTCATAAATAGCTCCTTATGCAATGGTAGGTACGTTTCGGTACAAATGTATCCAATCTCCCCAAAGTGGTCAACCTGTATACATCCGTTTCTTGACCCCACAAGGACGGCCTGCTACATTCACGAGTATGAGAAAGCGGATTCTGTTGCCCCTTCTGGTTATGCTGTTGCTCTGTGCAACACTTGCAGCCTATTTCCTTCTTTTAGGACGTATAGTCTGTATGGTCGATGCTACCTATTATCGAACCGTGTATCGAACCAATGAACGGACATTGAAAAGACAGCTGCTGCTGAGAGGGTATAGGCTTTCATCGGTAGAGGTTGTCCCTTCGGATCTTGATGATCGTCTCCTTGCTGAAACACACAAACCGAGAAATCTCCATGTGGTGCTCTCTCCGCTCTTGACTGAACTTGTGGAGAAGCACAAGCTGACTGGTTTGGAAAAGGATCATCTCATCGGAATAGGCAGTGCCCATTCCGATAGGTCCCGCTTTTCTTCCTACCTGATTCCGAACCAGAGCTTTGACTGGCAAAAGGCACAGAAAGAGTTGGGGGCAAGGGGATCGGCTCTTGTGCTGACCTACGAGGGGCAGAGACACCATGCATTCGATTCCAGTCGGACAGTTGTACAACAAGAGGATGAGACAGACCAAGCGTTTTCCAAGCGTTTGGAAACGCTTGGAAAGCACCAGGGATTGCTGACTCTCTTTGCTCCGGAGCTAGGCCCCTGGGCCATGGATCTGCTGAGTGCAAGTGCTCTCTCGTGGGTAGTTGATGCAACATACCTACCTTTGGTGGAAAGAGAGTACCTTCAAGGCGTTGTCGCTGATGACCTTGCACACGGGATCCTCTCGGCCCTGAGAGGAGAGAAGGAGACGGTTCAGCTTACCAAGCGGTATTTCACTGAGCGAGAAATCGGTGGAAGTTTGCTCTGACAGCCTCAATCAAGGCCTCCACTTCCATCCCTCTCAGCTGAGCTGCATAGCTATAGAGGTGCTCGATATACAAAGGATTGTTCGGCTTTCCCCGAAGTGGATTGGGACTCAGATACGGGCTGTCGGTTTCCAACAAGAGATGCTCCAAAGGAAGCTTCGCAAACAGGCTTTGCAGGGTTTTGTTTGCGTTATAGGTGAGATTCCCTGCAAAAGAAAGGAAGAAGCCACGATCCATGGCGAGCAAAGCCAATTCCTCACTTGCCTGGAAACAGTGAAAGATTCCCATGAGGGGAAAGGGTTGCTCGCCAAGAAGGGACAGAAACTGTGCATCGGCCTCCCGGTTGTGGAAGATGACCGGTTTGCCGTAGTGTCGTGCCAACTCCAGTTGGGCCCTCATCAGTTCCTCTTGTGCATGAACCGTTCCGTACGCATGATGATTGTCCAGTCCAATCTCTCCGATGGCTGCAACCTTGTGACGAGTCAATTGGGAGTCAAGTTCTGAAAGCTGCTCCTGTAGGGTAGGCATACCATCCTTCACCCCCCAGGGGCCGATACCGGCACTGAGGTGAATGAACGGGTAGGCTTTGAAGCGATCACTACGCAGGCCGAGGTCATCGGCATCCAGGCCGATCTCAAGACCTTCCATACCAAGCTCATCCATGGAGTGGAGAATGGACGTGATGTCCAAACCTTTCTTTTCCATCGAAAGCAGGTGAAAATGGGAATCGATCATGTTCTGGTAGTATGGGTTCTGCATGGTCTTTGTTATACAGGACGCTTTTGTTTGTTGCAAGTAAGTTTGCGTGATACCAAACTCAGTTTGGCCATGGTATACTGCTGTAAAGAGGGGGCGGCATGGGGTTTCTGCTGGTCTCATATTCGTTGACTGGGCATGTACAGTTTCTCTGTGAGATAATCGCAACGCGACTTGGGTGTGAGCATCTGCCCCTTGCGGTGAAAAGGCCCTATCCTTCCCAAGGATTTGCAAAATTCTATCGCGGGGGAAGGGATGCAACCTTTCACTGGCCGGTGAGGCTTGCGACTCCCATACCCGATCTCTCTTCTTTCTCCACTGTCATCATTGCAACTCCCGTCTGGGCTTCAACGGTGAGCCCACCCATCGACTCCTTTCTCAGAAAGGTCGACCTATCCCAAAAGAAGGTGTATGTGGTGATCAGTTGCAGCGGCGGAGATACAAGACGTTGTCAGCAGCGTATTCATGCATTGGCCAAAAGCAATGGGGTACTGGGCAGCTTTCTCTCCATCGATCCCAAAGAGGAGACCTGGGAGAGGGATGCACAGCTTGCATCGTTTTGCACAGCGGTGATGCAAGGTACTATCTATGAGGAAGAGGGGAGTGTATGAACTATGATGTTCTGGTTATCGGGGCGGGCCTCAGCGGCTTGAGTGCAGCCGCCCTCTTGGCAAAGCGAAACCTCAAGGTAGCGGTTGTCGACAAGAGCTACTGTCCGGGGGGAAGTTGCGGTTCTTTCAAACGTGAGGATGTTTTCTTCGACCAAGGATCCTCGATGCTTTTTGGCTGGGGAGAGAGAGGCTTCAATGCACATCGCTTCCTTTTCAACTGCCTCCAGGAGCCCATCGACATCATCGCCCATCCTCTCTTGTACTGTGTGCACTACAAGGGAGAGAATATCCGGTTTTTTTCGGATATCGACCGGTTCATTGAAGAGGTAGCCCGTCTTTTTCCTACCCAAAAGGCAAATCTGCAGCGGTTCTATGCCGATATGGGACAGCTTTATACCCATGTCATGGTGGAAAACCCCTCCTATACCACTCCCGATGAGACGAACAGGAGAGAGGCTTTGCAGGCACTGCTCTCCCATCCAGTCTCGTACCTTCGCTTTCTTTCCTACCTGAACAAGAGTGCAAAGACTCTTTTGGCAAAGTATTTCACCGATCCCGCCATCTTCTCGTTCTTTGACAAGCTTACCTCCACCTACTCCTATACCACCGTTGAGGAGTCGCCGGCCATCCTCAGCTCGGTGATGTTCATAGACAACCATGTAGGCGGCAGCTACTATCCGGCAGGCTCTGCGTTGATGCTGCCCGGCAAGCTGGAGAAGGTCATTGAGGAGCATGGCTCGGTCATGATTCCCAATCGTGAGGTGGTGCGTATCCTGTTTTCCGACAACAAGCCAAACGGGGTGCAACTTGATGATGGTTCAGCATTGTATGCCGACCAACTTATCTACAGCGGTACGGTGTGGAACCTCTACGGCAAGCTCATACCTCCCGAATACTCCGATCACAAGAGACGGGCATGGGCTGCCAACCAACAGCCGACGTATCCCAGTGTGGTGCTCTACAGTGTAGTGGACAAAACTGCCATCGATGCAGATGCAATGGCCGTAGAGATGCTGGTAGGTGACCCAACCACCTTGAATGAAGAGGAGGTCACCGCATATCTTCCGAGTGTGGATGACCATACCATCTGTGCCGAGGACGAACATGTCGTGTTGGCCATTGGTCCTACCTTCAGGACCTGGGATGGCCTGGATGCGCAAACCTACCAGAACCAAAAGAAAGAAGAGATCGATCGGCTCATCACCACGCTTGAGCGTCGTTTCCCCACGTTCAGGAATCATGTCCGGTATACCGAGCTCGCCACTCCCAAGACGATTGAGCGATTCACCCTGAAGAACGGTGGGGCGGTTGCAGGACCGAAGCAGATGTTGGGAAACCACATGTTCAAACGCCTGCATGTTCGGACCGAGTATCCAACGCTCTTCTGTTGTGGGGAGTCCACCGTCATGGGTACCGGGACACCCACCGTGACAACCAGTGGCATTGCTGCTGCCAACGCCGTGCTTGGCCTGCGTACCTTGGAAACGTTTGTGTTCCGGAGTGGGATGGAGCAATATGTGAACCTGCTCTCTCCCCCCTACACAACCAAGCAGCTCTACGCATCAGATGATGAGATGACACGTGCTATCAAGCTGAAAGCCCGTCGTTGCCAGATATGTGAACATCCAACCTGCTGCAATGACAGTGATCTCGATGTTCCCTCGCTCATGAGAAGAGTCATGGTGGGCAATCTTGTGGGGGCGAAACGCTTGCTCGAGGCCTCGCAAGAGGAGGACTATGAAGCGCTGCAAAGCCGTTGCATCAGGGAGGAGGCGGTGGATATCCAAGCTGTGTGCACCTTCCTGGAAGCGTGGCAAAGCCCTTCCACACCCTAGAGGATCCCTCCGATGGTGCGGAACACGGTTCCATTGCGAAGTTCTCGCTGAATGTTGGCCTGAAGGCTGGTTCGCCCTTGCATGTGCAAGATCTCGCTCTTTGACATTCCTTGGCCGAAGACCCGCTCAAAGATCTGGGCGTTTTGGAAGGGCACTGGGAATTTTGCAAAGCGTTGCATGAAGCTGACGATGTTGCTCGCTTGGCTGGCAACAAGCGAGAGTGCAGGATCGAGCAGCCAGGAGATGCAGACGAACACAGTCTGTGAAGGGAAATGGGCTTTGGCTTGCAAGAGGGAGTCTTCCACCGCTTGAGGATGCAGAGGCTCATTCGATGGGATATGGATGAATACCACCTCAGTTTCCCTCTCACAAACAAGGTGCATGTCTGCTTTCACGAACGTGGATGACTCTGTATGGATGCAAGCGCTGGTGGTGTCCACTGGGTGAGCAGTGATGATGTGCTCATCCTCAAACCAGGATGTGGTGAAAGCAATTGGCGTTTCCGAGGCAAGATGGCCGAGCTCAGAGCAAGCGAGACTCTTTTCTGCAAGCACAATCAACGTTCCCGTTCGCTTGTCCCGATAGATATTCACCGGTTGGTTGAAGGGTTTTGTCTCATACTGCAATCGGCCCATGCGAAGGATGTTGGCACAGAGGTGGCGGCTGATCCAGAAGACCTGTTCAAGGCCGGTCTTCCCCCCATGCGATTGGCTGTAGCTCTCCATCCAGAGCTTGATGTCAAGCAACGTTGCGATTCGGATTTGTTCGCTGATTCCCTTGGATTGATACACTGAGGTTGTCACTTCATACCAACTTTTGATGGCAAGCAAGGGGTGGACTGAGCCGAACGTTGCTAGGCCATCTGAGAGCAGTGTGGCGAGTTTGCTTGCATCTGAAACCTTGATTGCTCTCTGTCCTTGTGCGATCAGGTCGGCATGCTCAGGATTGTCCTTGAGCATCTTTCCCAGCGCTTCGATATCCCGAATGTGGTCGGCACTGAATTGAAGTTCAACAAAGTATCGGCATTCCATGAGAAGAGCATGAGGGGTGTGGCCGAGCTCGTCAAGGCTATTTTGCTGGGAAGATCCGCCAAGTGGTGGTATCATCGAGGAAAAGAAGGGTTCCCCGATGGTAAAGCGCGTCTTTCAGCTGTTGCAAGAACGATCTTCATTTTTCCTTGAGCTGATGGTCCAGCACGTCATCATCACCCTTATCTGTGTCTCTCTGATCACTTTCCTTGGTTTGATTTTGGGTATCATGATGACCAAAAGCCGATGGGCGGCACAGCTGTTGCTCAGGCTCACCAGCTTTCTCTATACCATCCCTTCCATTGCACTCTTTGGGATACTTGTTTCCATCTCAGGAATAGGGCTCAAGAGTGCGGTCATCGCCATTGTCCTCTATGGACTGCTTCCCATGATCAGAAGCACCTATACCGGCTTGCAGGAAGTCCCCGAGGAGATTATTGAGGCAGCAGTAGGAATGGGCACCAGCAGGACACAGTTGCTTTGGACCATTCGGTTTCCGTTGGCCCTTCCTGTCATGTTCACAGGCTTTAGGACCATGGTCGTCATGACCATAGCCTTGGGTGGCATAGCCTCGTTCATTGGTGCCGGAGGAATGGGTAGGGCTATCTGGAGAGGCATATCCACCAATTTCCCGGAAATGACGATTGCAGGCAGTCTTCTGATAGCCCTCTTCGCAATCATCACCGACTTGGTATTGGAGATTTTGGAACGAAAAGTTCGCTCCCGTTTTTTGGGAGAGGAGGAGTAAGCAATGGCAAAGCGTATCATCCTGGTGCTCATTCTGGTTGCAATGGTTGCCTTCGGTGGGTGTAAGAAGGAGCAAAAAGAGGTGGTGATTGCAAGCAAGCCAGTCACCGAGGGGTATATTCTTGCTGAGATGCTTACCCTCCTCATCGAAGCGAAGAGCGAAATCCAAGTCAAACAGACGCTGGGCATTGGCGGCGGAACTTCAAACATACATCCAGCACTGATACAGGGAGAGATTGACCTCTATCCCGAATATACGGGCACCGGTTGGCTCTTTGTGCTGAAGAGAGCGTCACAGCAAGATGCACAAAAGTTGTATGAAGAGGTAAAGCAAGCGTATCAACAGGAGTATGGTCTTACATGGAGTGGCCTGTATGGATTCAACAATACCTACGCTGTAGCTGTCTCAGAGGAAGTTGCCCAGCGCTACGCCCTGAAAACCGTCTCTGATCTTGCAAAGGTCAGCTCTGCGCTCACCTTTGCTGCCAATCCTGATTTTCTTGAGCGTGAAGACGGGTATCCCAATCTGACAAAGACCTATGGCCTTTCGTTCAAGGCGGTCAAAGAGATTGACATCGGCCTGCGGTATGAGGCGATCAAGAGCGAAGGAGTCGATGTGATCATGGTATTTTCAACCGACGGTAGGCTCAATGTTGAACCGGTGGTGGTGCTTGAGGATGACAAGTCTGCATTTGCCGCCTATCATGCCGCCACCGTTGTGCGCAGCCAGACTTTGGAAAAGTACCCTGAGCTTAGTGGAGTGCTTGAGCTGTTGAGCGCACGCATTTCCAATGAGGAGATGATCGCTCTCAACTATCAGGTGGAGATAGAGAAGCAGGATCCCAAGGAAGTGGCAAGAGCCTTCTTGGTGAAAGAGGGCTTGCTCTGATGCCGTATGCCATTGAGTTCGAGCACATAAGCAAATCATACACCTTTGAGGAGGTGGTCCTCAGCGATATCAATCTGAACATCGAGGATGGGCAGTTTGTGGTGTTGCTCGGCTCATCCGGGTGCGGTAAGACGACGCTTTTGAAGATGGTGAACAAGCTGTTGGCGTTTGACACCGGGTATCTGAGGATTCATGGAAAGAAGCTCAGTGACTGGAACATCGAAGAGCTGCGCCGTTCAATTGGGTATGCCATCCAACAAGTAGGCCTGTTTCCGCATCTTCGTGTCTGGGAGAATATCAGTTACGTTCCCAAGTTGCAGGGTGTTGGGAAAGAGGAGCGCAAGAGACGTGCTCTTGAACTGGTTGACTTGGTGGGTTTGAAAGCCGAACATCTTGATCGCTATCCTCGCCAACTCAGTGGTGGGCAGCGACAGCGGGTAGGGGTGGCCCGTGCTCTGGCTGCCGAACCTTCGATTATCCTGATGGATGAACCGTTCGGTGCGGTGGACGAACAGACCCGTTCCCAGTTGCAAGACCAATTGAAGCGCATTCACCGCCAATTCCACCAAACCATTCTCTTTGTCACCCATGACATCCACGAGGCGTTTCGCCTTGCAGATCGCATTGTGCTCATCCACGAGGGACGCATCATCCAGGAAGGTACCCCAGAAGAGTTGGTTTTCCACCCCAAGGAAGAAGCTGTAAGGACATTCCTCGGCAAGCGGGGGTTGTCAGCTCTGCTCGACCAGAGAGTGATGGATGGGCTCTATGAGCGTCTGCAAACAGGAGCGTTGGATGTCGATCAGCTTGTTTCCCAACTGAAGGGGTAGTGGCTGATCAGGCAGAAAAAAACC
>JAAYQY010000150.1 GCA_012519125.1 Spirochaetales bacterium | reverse complement strand
TCTCTCTTCATCTCTCTCTTCTATTCTTTTCTCTCAAATTTCTCTGAAGTTGCTCTCTCCTATCCTTCTCTTTCAAAGCAGCCGATCTGAGGCTATGCTGGAACCATGGATGAAGCTTTGCTCCACTTCTTCGCTTCTCTTGACCGCTCCCTCTTTGTGGACATGCCCTACAAAGCGTTTGCAAAGCTCGACAGACCCTTGCCCATCGCCATGGGACAGACCATCAGCCAGCCAAGCCTTGTCCTGTACATGACCGAGCAACTTGCACTGAAGAAAACCCACAAGGTGCTGGAAATCGGGACAGGAAGTGGGTATCAGACGGCATTCCTTGCCAAGTTCTCCCACGAAGTCTTTACCGTTGAGCTGCATGCTGAGCTCCAGTCCCAAGCCAGAGAGCGGCTTGCCGCACTTGGGTATCACACCATCCAGTACAAACTGGGTGACGGAAGCCTAGGCTGGACGGAACATGCCCCCTATGACCGCATCATGGTGACTGCAGCACCCAAAACCATTCCCCCGGAACTGGTAGCACAGCTTGGTCCTGAGGGTATCATGCTCATCCCGGTTGGGCCTTCAGGCTGGCAGGAACTTGTCATGATAACCAAGGACAAGGAGGGGCAGGTTCATAGGCAGAAGCTTCTGGACGTTGCCTTTGTGGAGTTGGTGGGTAAGTACAGCTGAAAAGATTCTTTGCAGTCACTTCTCCCCATGCTATGCTGGCCTTCAGAGGAACGTATCATGACAGGTATACGGTGTATCACCGAAGAGGATCTTCCTTCCATTCGCAAGCTCATCGAACAATTGGCCGTGGACTTGGGTGAGGTGTTTGAGATCAGCGAAGAGAAAGCCTTGGAACACTATCAGGCGATGCAAGAGCATCCAGAGGTATACCGAAGCTTTGTCTATTGCCTTGATGAACAGGTGATTGGTTTCATCTCCTTGGTACTTTACCGTTCGTTCTTCCACAGGAAAGGCACTGCCTTGGTGAATGAACTGGTGGTGGAGAAGGAGTTCCGAAACCAACAGATAGGAAAAGCCCTGCTTGAGCATGCCTTCTTGGTAGCCAAGGAGGCGGGCATGGATGAGTTGGAGGTGGGAGTGATGAAAGAGAACACCCGAGCCATCGCGTTCTATCGCAAAAATGGGTTTGATGAGGAGTATTTGCTTCTAGGAAAGGAGTTTTGCCAGGAGGTGTGAGCGTGCCAGAGCAGAAAATTGTTATCGTAGGAGCCGGAATTTCGGGCCTGACAGCAGCAACTTCGCTGGCCATGCGCGGCCACAAGGTGTTGGTGCTTGAGAAACAAGCAATCTGCGGTGGGTTGGTGAACTCCTTTGTGCGGGATGGCTTTCTCTTCGATGGTGGAATCCGGGCCACCGAGAATGCCGGCATGATCAAACCCATGCTTGCAGAGCTTGGCCTTGATCTGCCGTTGTTTCCCAGCAGGGTTTCCCTGGGTGTTGAGGACAAGATCATCACAGCTGACTCCCAAGAGAGTCTTGCCTCCTATGCGAAACTGCTCAAGGAGCTCTATCCAGAGAGCACCGAGGATGTGGAGAAAGTCATCAAGGTCATCGGCAAGTACGATACGTACATGCAGGTGCTTTTCGGCAGTGACAGCCCGTTCTTCAAGGATGCCAAGCGCGACCTACGCTACTTCCTGACCACCTTCATCGTCTGGATCTTCCGCTTTCTGGCCACCGGGGCTGCCATCATGCGGATGCAAATGCCCATGGAAGTGTTTTGGGAAAGTTGATCGGCAACGACTCCCTTCGGGATATCATCTCCCAGCACTTCTTCAAGAAAACCCCCGCCTTCTTCGCCATGAGTTATTTCTCGCTCTACCCTGACTACTTCTATCCCAAAGGGGGAGTGGGACGAATTCCTGCTGCTCTGCAATCACGCTTGGAAGAGCTTGGATCGGAGGTGAGGATCGAGACGGAGATAGTCGGCTTGGATGCTTCCCGAAAGATCCTGGTTGATTCGGCGGGGAATGCATATCCCTATGACAAGCTTATCTGGTGTGCTGATGTGAAGCACCTATACCGAATAACTACCTGGGATACGTTTCCAAAGTCCATAACGCAAAAGATGCTCAAGGAGAAGGAGCAGGTGCTTGCAAGCCGTGGGGCCGAGTCAGTCTTCACGCTCTTCTTGGCTGTGGACCTTCCCCCAGAGTACTTCCACGCAATATCAGAAGGCCATTTCTTCTATACCCCCCACGGCAGGGGTTGGGAGAGCTGCATCGCAGCGAACTTGCTTCCCTGCTCGAAGGGTGGGAGACCCTCAATCGAGAGGAATTCTACATCTGGTTGGACTCCTTCTGTCGTCTCAACACCTATGAGATTTCGATTCCGGTTCTCAACGATAGCAGTGCAGCCCCTGAGGGTAAGACGGGCCTGATCGCAAGCTTCCTCTTTGACTACGAGCTTACCCGAAGGATAGAAGCAGGCGGTTGGTTTGAGGAGTTTGAGCAG
>JAAYQY010000149.1 GCA_012519125.1 Spirochaetales bacterium | reverse complement strand
ATTCGTACCGGTATCCCGATGATTGACGTGTTCAATACCCTGGTCGAAAGCCAGAAGCTTCCGATCTTCTCTGTCAGCGGCGAACCGTACAATGAGCTGCTGGCCCGCATCGCAATGCAGGCTGAGGTTGACCTCATCGTGCTCGGCGGCATGGGCTTGAAGTACGACGACTATCTCTTCTTCCGCGATACGCTGGAAGGAAGTGGTGCCATGAGCCGCACCATCATGTTCGTTCATACTGCCAGTGATCCTACCGTCGAGTGTATGCTAGTTCCTGACATGTCCTTGGCCGTAGCAGAGCGTTTTGCCCTTGACGGCAAGAAGGTGCTTGTCCTGCTCACCGACATGACGAACTTTGCTGATGCCATGAAAGAGATGGCCATCACCATGGATCAGGTTCCCTCCAACCGAGGCTATCCGGGTGACTTGTACAGCTCGTTGGCTTCCCGCTATGAGAAAGCGGTCGACTTTGAGGGTGCTGGTTCGGTAACCATCCTAGCCGTCACCACCATGCCTGGTGATGACGTAACCCATCCGGTTCCGGACAATACTGGATACATCACTGAAGGCCAGTACTATCTGAAGGGTGGAAGAATCGAGCCCTTCGGTTCACTGAGCAGACTGAAGCAGCAGGTCAACAAGGACACCCGCGATGACCACCGTGCATTGATGGACGGTATGATCAAACTCTACGCTTCCTACAAGGAGTCAGTGGAGAAAAAATCGATGGGCTTTATGATGACCGAGTGGGACGAAAAACTGCTCAAGTACGGTCGTTTCTTTGAAACCAAGCTGATGGAACTGAGTGTGAACATCCCCCTCGAACAGGCCTTGGACCTAGGCTGGGAGATTCTTGCAGACTGTTTTGAGCCCAATGAAACCGGGCTCAAGAGCGACCTCATCCTCAGCCGCTGGCCGAAGAAGTTGAACGACTAAGGAGTTGAGATGGCCGTCAAACTGACGAAGAACGAACAGAAACTGCAGAAAGACCGTCTGAAACAATACCAGCGGTATCTGCCGACCTTGCAGCTGAAAAAACAACAGCTGCAGATGGTCATTCGGCAGATAGAAGCTGAGGTTGCGCTTCTGAGGGCAAAGCAGGAGAAGTTGGTTCAAGACATGCAGTCCTGGATTGCCGTGTACCATGAGAATACGGCGTTCAGTGATGAGCTGAAGGTGGAAAACCTGATCAAGGTTGATCGGGTGGTGAAGGCCAAAGGTAATATTGCAGGGGTGAATATCCCTGTATTCAAGGAACTTACCTTCATCCCCATCTCCTATGACCTCAACGCTTATCCGCTGTGGGTGGACAAGGCACTGGAAAGCTTGCGGGATTGCGCTCGCTACGATGCCTTGATCGGGACGCTCGAGCAGCAGATTAAACTACTGGGTAGGGAACTGAGAACTACCAGCCAGCGGGTCAATCTCTTTGAGAAGGTGAAAATTCCTGAAGCAAAGAACAATATCCGCAAGATTGGAATTTACCTTGGCGATCAACAGACCGCTGCTGTTGTCCGAGGTAAGATCGCGAAGAAAAAACTGATGCAGGGGGCTTGAGATGATTGTACCGATGAAAAAAGCCTATGTGGTGGTACAACAGCACAACAGCCGTTCCATGCTCAGGGATCTGCGCAAGGCAGGTCTGCTGCATATCGTCACCGAGACGGTACAGAATGAACAGCTGGAGCGATTGGCAAAAGAGTATGACCGTGTAAGTCAGACTCGTTCTGCTATTGCTGACTTGCAGGACAAGAAACAGAAGCGTGAGCAGCAGAGTTTGTCCGATGAAGCGTTTGCTGAAGTGCTGGAACGGTATACGGGCTTGTTGGATTCCAGAAAGGAACACGAGCAGTCGCTGGTCCACTACAAAAGCCAGGCTGAGGTGCTCAGAGGTTGGGGAGATTTCAACCCTGAAGACTTGCGCCTCTTGAGGCAGAACGGGATTGAACTTTTCTTTTATACGATCGGCAAGAAAGATCTGGCCAAGCTGGATGCTTCTGTCTCCTATATTCAGCTTGCTCCGGTAGGAAGCATGGAAGCCATCGCAACGGTTGGGGCTCCTCTCTCTGCGGAAATTTCTGCAAGTCAGCTACACATTCCTGAGTTTGGTTTGCATGCGTTGCTTGAGCGCATCAAGCAAGCTGAGGCTTCCCTTTCTGCAAACGAGAATAGTTTGCGGCAGGGTGGTGCCTATCTGGACGCATTCTCCCACCAGATGAAGAAAATGGAGATGGCAATGCGTTTTGAGCAGGTGGGAGCCCATCTTGAAGGTGGCGAGGATCTTGCTTGGATCGAAGGCTATCTTCCTGAGCCGAAGAGCGAAGCCTTCATTGCATATGCACAAGCTCACAGCTGGGCATATCTGCTTGAAAGTGTAGGGGAGGAGGACAATCCTCCTACCTTGGTGGAGTATCGCAAGGGTTTTGGCATCATCAAGCCGGTATTTGATATTCTGGGTACCGTCCCAGGATACCGCGAAAATGATATCAGTACGTGGTTCCTGCTTTTCTTTACGTTGTTCTTTGCCATGATCATTGGGGATGCGGGATATGGCTTGGTTTTCTTGCTCACCGCGCTCGGACTGCATGCCAAGGCAAAGAAAGCGAATACGATGGTGATGCTCATCTATGTACTGAGCATTGCAACCATCGTATGGGGGAGTCTGACAGGAACCTGGTTCGGTTCGAAGCAGATTCTGCTCTCCCTTCCGTTCCTCCAGTCGTTGGTCATCCCTTCCATCTCCAACTATCCCGAGCTCTTCGGCTTGACTGCTGTTGAGTCGCAAAACCAGGTGATGGAGCTGTGTTTCATCATTGGTACGGT
>JAAYQY010000148.1 GCA_012519125.1 Spirochaetales bacterium | reverse complement strand
CTGCCAGCGGTGTAATGGTACTCCGTCTCAATCTTATCCCGATGCGCTATATGCTCATGCACGGAGTCATTCTTGGAGGAGCAATCTCCCTCGCTCTCTCATTGCCACTGCTGCCGGTAAGCATTGCACTGAATCTCTTGCTGGTTCTCATCATGCTCAAGCTCACCAAGGAAAGCGCATATGGCTTCGGTATGGCCAGTGCGGCAGCAATGGTCTTCACCATGGCAGCAGCCTCACTGGTGATGCATCTTTGGGATGTACCGGCAAAAGATACCTTGCAACTGCTCTGGGGGAGCCCCTTTGCCCTGACATGGACGGATATCGGGTCTCTTGTTTCGATTGCCTTGGTCCTGATTCTCTATCTTGCCGTCAACTTCAGGACAGTCAGCGCCATCTTTTTCGACCCGGAGATTGCCCAGTCGCTGGGAATGCCTGTCAAGAAACATCACACCATGATGGTTCTCATCATCGCCTTGGTTGTTGCCATGGCCATGAAACTACTGGGAGCACTGCTCATAGACGCACTGCTCATCCTCCCGGTTCTGGTAGCAGCAAAACGAGCGGTAAGTCTCAAGCAGTTGTTGCTGCTCTCCTGTCTCATCGGTCTCTTTGTCTCCACCTTCGGCTTTTTGCTTGCCATTGCAACCGATCTGCCACCAAGCGGGACAGTAGCCCTCCTTTCCGCTTTGCTCTATCTCATACCAACCCACAAGAAAGGAATTGCCTCATGAAACGATTGATTTACTCACTTTTACTCCTCTCCCTCTCTCTCTCCCTGTTCGCCCAGGGTGTCCCTGAAGAGGTGGCGGCTTCGGCAGCCTCAAGACCAGCTGCCATCATCGCCTCCACCAGCTGGACCGCTGCCTTCGCCGACCTTGCCGGCCTGGATGAGGTCCCCTTCATCGCCCCTGCCAATCTGGCCCACCCACCTGAATATGAGATTACGGTCACCGATGTGGTGAAAATCAATGGTGCTGACTATTTCCTCTATGCCGGGTATGAGCGAATGATGCAGACCCTGTCCAATTCCATCAAGAAAGATGAGCAGGAGATGGTGAAGGTTAACACCAACAACAGCATTGCCACTGTGAAGGAGCAGGCAGCAGCGATTGCCTTGGTCATGGGAACAGAGGAGGAGAGCCTCAAACGGGTGCAGAGCTATGAGCAGGTGGTGCTGCAAGGAAAACTGAAAGCTGAAGAACAAGGACTTTCAGATCTGAAAGTCTACTGCCATGCCATGCAGGTCTTCCTTGCAAAAGACCTCGGCTTGCAGATTGCAGGAACCTTCGGACCGGCACCTGTGAGTGCCGCCCAGATAGCAGAGGTAGCAAAAGGTGGCTACGACCTGATCATTGACAACATCCACAACCCAATCGCAGGGCCGCTGTTGGAAGTATCGCCGGCAAGCAAGCTGGTGGTTTGGAGAAACTTCCCCTCCGACGGGGCACACAAAAGCCTGGAACGCATGGTCCAGGCCAATATCGAGGAGTTGCTTCGGTAGGGATGAAGGGAGTTGCCGAACGGCAACTCCCCCTTATTTAGCGATAGTACTGACCCCAGGTGCCTCTGAGGTACTCAACCGTCCTCTTGGCAGCCGTATCGGGATCGGGATACGGAAGAATCTCAGCAGTGGTCCAACCGTCGTACCCAAAGGATGAGAGAGATTCGAAGATCTCCTTCCAATCCATGTGCCCATCGCCAGGAGCATGCCGGTTGGTATCTGCAAAGTGCACATACCGGACGTACTCCTTGTTGCGAATGAAGCTGTCACCAATCTTGTCATCCTCAATGTTCATATGGAAGACATCGGGCATCATGACGAAGTTCTTACGGTTGATCTTTTTGAGCATCGCACTGCACTCATCCAGATTGTTGAGAAAGTCGATCTCATAGCGGTTCACCGGCTCAAGAATCAACTCCACTCCCCGCTTTTCTGCATGATCGGCCACTTTGTGGGCCATATCCAGGAACAGGTTCTCCACCAGGGCAAGATCTCGTCCTGCAATGGGACCACGGGTTCTTCCGATGTTCACCAAGCCCCCGAAATCGGAAGCCAGGTCGATGAACTCGCAGAATGTCTTGTACAGCTCTTTTCGGTTCTCCTGATTCTCATCAGTGAAATGAAGACCCCGGGCAGCAAAGACTTGCCCTGAGGAGATGGCACTCACCTCCAGGCTATTCTCCCTCAACCACTGGCTGAGTTCGCTCTTGCTCACCTCATCCGGTCGCTTGAGGGCGAGTTCCACCCCATCATACCCCAGTGTATGGGCCTTGATGATGGATTCCTTGACTCCACGGAATACGACAAATGCATTGGGCATCGCCTCTTTTCCGGCGATGGCTACAGATAGTTTCATACCACTTCCTTTTGCAGGGAAGAACAGGACACCCAAAGGTGCCCTGTTTTCCTAGTGTGCTTACATTTCCTTGATCAACGAGAGGTCGCCGGTGGCAGCTGCACGCAAGAGCGGCTCCATGTAGGCGTCCACATCATCCTTGGTCATTGGAACGGGCATGTTCTTCAGCTTCATCTCAAGCTGAGGATCCTTGGCGGCAGCAAGGGCACGTTCGATGTGACCCTCGGTGAAGCCCTTCAGATCGGAAAGCTTGGAAGGAGCCTTGATGGACTTGCTGAAAGCAATCATGGACGTGGCTACGGCTGTGGCAAGCTCCTTGCCCTCAAGATTCTCCACAGAAGGTCCGAAGCCAAACCTTGAGAAGATTGAACCAACAACCTTCAGCTGCTTCTGGATTGCCTTGGAATAGAGAACCGCATAGTACGGATTCATGATACCGCAAGCAGTACCGTGGCTGACGATGTCAACCAAGGAGAAGCTGGTCAGGTGGGCGCCGCTGGTGCCTCCGATCATGATGGCATACCCACCGAGATCGGTGGCAAGACCAATGGCCTCGCGCGCCTTTACGTCCTTGGGGTTATCCACCAGTACCTTTGCATACTCAGCAACCAGACTGATTGCACACTCTGCAATCTCCAAAGCCTTCTGATAGGTGGCTTCCTTTGCTCCGCAGAACACCTCAAAGGTGTGGGCAATTGCATCAAGGGCGCCGTCGATGGTGACACTGATCGGCATGGAGACGGTGGTCTCGTAGTCGAAAAGACCGACAGTCGGTACCAGGGCGTTGTCCACGATGAGCTTCTTCTGCCCCACTACCGGGTCGGTGATATTGGAGTATTTGGTCAGGTGTGCCCCACTGGAAGCGGAGGTCTGTACAGCAATAACCGGAATCAAGGTGGTGTTGGTGGATGTAAGTGCATCACTTACCACATTGGTACCGAAGTAGTGATCGATCTCAGGAGTTACCTTCCCGCCAAGGGAGGCGAGGGCATTTGCGGCCTTTACTGCATCGATGGCAGAACCACCGCCGATGACGACGATGCTGTCCGGCTTGGTGTGCAGGATGTAGGACTCGAGGCGATAGACATCTTCACGAGGGGCGTTGGGTTTGGCATCGGGAGCAATGACTCCACCAGCAAGCTCAACACCTGCAGCCTTGAGATACTCGACGACACGGTCTGCAACCGGCTTCATATAGGTGGTATTGCTCACCACGAGGGCACGCTTGCCAAACTGGGCAGCAAGAGGACCGACCTGGTCAAGAACACCAAGGCCGTGGACATAAGAGTCCCCCTTCCACTGGGCAAGCAATTCATACGCGCGTTTCATCTGATCCATACGATTCTCCTTATTTGCACAGCTTCCGTGCATGGTCGGCAATGTTCTGTGCACTGATTCCATACTTTGCCAAGAGCGGCTCATAAGGGCCGGACTCGGTAAACACATCCTCAATTCCTATAGCATCAAATCTACAGGAAATTCCTTCCTTCATAAAGACCTCGCTCACTGCCGAGGCAAATCCGCCCGCAAGGACGTGTTCCTCGACACAGAGCAGTTTCCCGGTCTTCGCCACGCTTTCGATCAGGGGCTTCACATCCAAGGGTTTTACCATCGGAGCGCTGAACACCTCAGCTGTGATACCCTCCTTAGCCAAAAGAGCCGCTGCTTCGTTGGCATAACTGGCTGTGATGCCGTTTGCAGCGATGGTCACATCGCTCCCCTCACTGCAGCGGACCGTTCCGATAGCAGGAATCGGGGGAAGATCGGGCATTGGATTGCGGTTCAAGCGGATATACACCGGACCTTTTTGTGTCAGGGCATACTCGAGGGCTTGCTCAGCCTGTGCGGCATCGCTGGGTACGATCACCTGCATGTTGGGAAGCGCTCGCATGATGGCAATGTCGGTGATGGATTGGTGGCTGGCCCCGTCGAAGGAGTCGGAAAGCCCACCATAGGCTCCGGCAATGATGACCGGCAGGTTGTTGTAGCAGATGGTGTTTCTGATCTGGTCGGTAGCCTTCAGTGCCAGGAAGATGGCGAAAGCGTTCACAACCGGATGAAATCCTGCAGTGGCCATGCCTGCTGCAATATCCACCATATTCGCCTCGGCAACGCCGACATTGAAGAATCGCTCGGGATAGGCCTTACCGAACAAGGCACTCTTGGTGGAGGAGGACACGTCTGCATCCAGAACCACCAGTTCAGGGTGGGTGGCACCCAATTCGGCAAGTTTCTTGCCGAAGGCATCTCTCATGGCTACGCTCATAGTGCGGCCTCCTTCTTCTTCAGATCAGATTGAAGTTCCTCAATACCCTTTGCATAGGAATCATCGTCGATGACCGCCCCGTGCCAGGTATTCTTTCCCTCGGTGAAGGAAACGCCCTTGCCCTTGATGGTGTCGTAGATGACAGCCTTCGGCCATACATCATCGCTGTCCATCCAGGCAAACGAGTCAAGGATTTCCTCGGTATTGTGTCCATCGTAGGCTTTGGGGGCCACATGCCAACCAAAGGAGGTGAGCTTGTCTGCCAGCGGACCGAGGGGCATGATCTCATCGACGGTTCCATCCAGCTGAACTTTGTTGTAGTCGATCATCAACACAAAGTGCTCGGGCTTGAACTTGGCAGCACTCATGATAGCTTCCCAGCTCTGGCCTTCATTGAGGCACCCTTCACCACTCACCACATACGTCCACCAACTCTTGTTTGCAAGCTTGGCGGCCATCGCCATACCCAGCCCGACCGAAAGTCCATGGCCGAGGGCTCCGGTGGACATGTCGACTCCCGGAAGCTTGTTCATGCAAGGATGGCCCTGCAGACGTGAATCGAGCTTGCGGAAGGTGGAAAGCTCTTCAACCGGGAAGAATCCTCGGTGGGCGAGCATGGTGTAGAGATTCATCGAAGCATGACCCTTTGAGAGAATGAGACGGTCACGATCTTCCCACTTGGGGTCTGCTGCCTTGATGGCAAGACGATTGAAATAGAGGGCTGTCATCAGCTCTGCACTGGATGCTGCACCGCCCCAGTGTCCGGTCCCTCGGTCGTGGAGGGTATCGAACATGACGGTCCTGAAATATGCGGCCAATGCACCCAGTTCTGTTGCATTGAATTTCCGCTCTGGTTGGGAGAGCAACTCCTTGACACGTTTACTCATCAGGAAACTCCTTCTTCTGCAGGCAATGAGGGAGGTATCTCACACTATTCTCTGCATTGTGTACTGTATACAATATTGTTATCACGTCAATGCTTCCTTGTCAAAGGGAATCGTGCACTCTT
>JAAYQY010000147.1 GCA_012519125.1 Spirochaetales bacterium | reverse complement strand
CTGGACACGTTCTGTTTGGCTTGCATCCCAGAGAAGAGTCTCAAACCCATAGGCTTGGGTAATCTCACGCTGTTTCTGATAGGAGTCAGAGCCCTTCTTGGGAAGCAGAATCAGCAAGATATCGGTACATCCGGCATTGAATGCATAGCGGGCAGCCACCAAGGCATCGCCGCCGTTATTCCCACTGCCGCACAAAAAAACGAGTCGATCGTGTGGCGACAGCTGGGGTTTCCATGCTTCAAACAGCTGCAGGCCTGCACTCTCCATAAGGACAAGTGCGGGCAAACAAGCCTTTTCTTGGGCTTGTGCATCGAGATCAGCAACCGTCTTGGCAAGCGCTAGCTTCTTCATGCAAATACTGTACATGAGCCGAGAGAGCGGGTCAACTCAACCTTACTTGACATATACAGCTCTTCTGGGTAGTCTGAATTTGTCCTGGGGTGGCCTGAAGGCCTGAGATTACACCCGTTAACCTGATCTGGATAATACCAGCGGAGGGAGACAGTCACTTCTCAAAAAAAACATTCCCCATGGCAGACTAACATTTATGGAGGTGCTTATGAAAAAGCATCAGTTCGTGTGTGTAATGGTCGCCATTCTCACCCTCATCTTTCCCCTGTTCGCCCAAGGCTCGCAAGAGAAACCCTCAGAACTTGTTGTCTACGCATATGATGCGTTTTGCGGTGACTGGGGTCCGGGGCCTGCACTGGTCGAGGAGTTTGAGAAACAGAGCGGAATCAAGGTGAACCTGGTCAGTGCCGGCGATGCAGTGGAAATGATGACCAAGGTAATCAGTGAGAAAGAGAATCCTTGGGCAGATGTGGTGATCGGCATAACCGATGACATGGCCCAGAAGGTGTACGATGCAAAGCTGCTTGAGCCATATAAGAGTGCTATGCTGGAAACAATTCCAGCTTTCCTCCAGTTTGATGCTCAGCATCGCCTACTCCCCTTCGATTACGGCAACTTCGCATTTGTGGTCGACACCGAACGCATGAGCGAAGAGGAGAGGCCGACAAGCCTCGCATCCCTGACTGAGAGCAAGTACAAGGGTAAGGTCATCCTGATCGACCCCCGGACGTCCTCAGTCGGACTTGGCTTGCTGCTCTGGACCATTGAGGCTTTCGGCGAGGAAAACTACCTTGCTTGGTGGGAAGCAATGAAGGAGAATGCCCTTACCATTACCGATGGCTGGTCCAGTGCATACGGACTCTTCACCGAAGGTGAGGCTCCCTTGGTGCTCAGCTACACTACCAGCCCTGTCTATCATGTCACCTATGAGGATACCACCCGCTATCAGACCCTTCTCTTCAGTGAGGGCCACAGCACCACCATCGAGGGGGTCGGCCTGTTGGCATCGAGCAAGAAAAAGGCCGAAGCCAAGCAATTCATCGACTTTTTGCTCTCCGATGCCCAGCTTGGTATCGCCTTGGCAAACTCCATGTATCCGGTGAATACAACGATTGAACTGCCTGATGCGTTCGATTGGGCCCCAAAACCTGAAAAGAGCTTGTCCATGAGTTCAGAAATACTTGCAAAAAACCTCGATAGGTGGCTTACTGAATGGACACAGGTGATGAGCAGATGACAAAAGCCAACAACTTGCAGTACAAGCGTTTCTATCGCATGGTGCCTCTACCTTCCGTAGCGGTTTTGCTGCTGTTGTTCTTTGTCCCGCTTTTTTTCACGCTCTCTTCGGCTTTCATCACGGAGGAGGGTCTCACCTTCCTCCGTATTCTTGAGGTCTTCACCGACTCCTATACCGTGAAAATCATGCTCTTCACCCTGTGGCAAGCTACCCTCTCCACACTTTTCTCCCTTTTGGTTGCCTTGCCGGGGGCCTACCTCATCGCCACCTACTCATTCAGGGGGAAACGCCTCATTCTTGCTCTCAGCGCCATACCGTTTGTCATCCCTTCGATTCTGGTGGTGTTGGGGTTTGTCATTTTCTTCGGAAACAATGGCTTTCTCAATCGCATGCTCATGTCACTGTTCAATCTCTCCGAACCCCCTCTCAAAATCCTCTACTCGTTCAAGGCCATCATCCTGGCCCATACGTTCTACAACTTCCCGATTATCATGAGTCTGGTCTCCTCCTATTGGGAGCACCTTGACGGAAACTGCGAATCTGCAAGCCAGACCTTGGGTGCAAACAAGGTGCAAACCTTTCTCCGTGTCACCCTGCCGCGGCTCCTTCCAGCTATCATAAGCGCTGCTTCGCTGGTATTCCTCTTCTGCTTCAACAGCTTTGCCATCATCCTCGTTCTGGGTGGCGGTCCACAGTACACCACCATGGAAGTGGAGATT
>JAAYQY010000146.1 GCA_012519125.1 Spirochaetales bacterium | reverse complement strand
TACGCCGTCAGTAGCGTTTACCCCACAGGTTGCTGCAGTTCCCCAGCAACCTGCACAGGCTCCGAGTGCCACAAATCAGAGCAGCACTGAGCCTTCCTCTGAGCAAGAGAGTGCAGCGCCCGAGCAAAGTGAGGGCTCTGAACCAGCCGAAACGGAAAGTGAGGAGCCCAAGATGCCCAACCTTCCGTTCTTCACCCTGGATGGGGAAGAGATACTCTTTGAGGATATCCGAAAGGGCAAGCCTGTGGTGATCAACTACTTTGCCTCGTGGTGTCCGCCGTGCAAAGAAGAGTTGCCACATTTCCAGAGAGCCTTTGATGAGTATGGGGACAGGATCAGTTTCATCTTCCTCAACGCCATGGATGGACAGCGTGAAACCAAGGCCACCTTGGAGACATTCGTAAAGCAGACCAACTTCACCGGTCCTATTTACACCGATGAAGGGCTGTTCGGCTATGTCTTCCAGACCAATAGCCTGCCTACCACCGTATTCGTCAATGCTGACGGTACGCTGGCAAACGGCTATCTTGGGTATGTGAGTGAGTCAGTTCTGATTGAGAATCTGGAAGCTTTGCTTACACAAGAGTAAACAGGTAGCCGAAGAAGAAGAGCGCGCTTCCCCCGATGCAGAAGAAGTGCCAGATGGCATGGTAGTGAGGGATGCGCTTGCTTGCGTAAAAGATTACCCCGATGCTATAGGTGAGCCCTGCTGCAATGACCCAGCCGATGAGGCCTTCGGGCAGATAGGGAACCACATCTTTCCAGAAGAAGACGATCAACCATCCCATCAGCAAGTACAGCCCAACATGCACTGCCTTCAGCTTGCCCCAAAAAATCAGGGTGAAGGCAATGCCCACCAGTGCAATCGCCCATACCAAGATAATGATGCGGGTGGTCAAGGGGGTACCGATGTAGAGCATCAGCGGGGTGTAGGTACCGGCAATCAAAAAATAGATGTTGCTGTGATCGAGAATTCTGCAGATACGCTTTGCATTGCCGTAGGGAAGGCTGTGGTACAGCGCTGATGCTCCATAGAGGAGGATCATGGTAAGGCCCCAGATGACCGTCCCGACCTTCAACTGATAGGTTTCCATATCCGGAAGACGAATGAGGATGACCACCAGGGCCACGACACTCAAAATGGTCCCCAAGAGGTGGGTCCAGGCATTCTCGCGTTCAGATCTCGGGTCGTCATAGGTGTGCAGGGTAATATGATTCTCCAACCAGTTGGTGAACTTTTGCTGTTTCATTACACGCCCTCCTTGCAGACAAACATAGCGAAATACGCCACTGCATAGCAATGGTATATTTGTGCTTTTCTCACTAGTAGGAATCTATCATTCATCAAGGAATGGGTTGCTTATCGGGTTGTAAGCCGCTCAGCAACGGATTTTTCAGACAAACTGAAATGATGACGATTGTTGAAGATGGCTACCCCCAAGAGGATCGTAATGCCTCCCCAGATGGTTCCGGTGTCGGGAAACTCCCCGATCAGCAGGATAGCCAACATTGTTGAGAGCAGGGGGGTGACAAACATGAAATTGGTAACATCCCCAATCTGGGTCGCCATCGAAAGGGCCTTTGTCCAGAGCAGGAATCCGATGGCCGAAGGGAATATTCCCATGAACAGGACAGCTAGCAAAGAGGCGAGGGGAGCTGTCGAGATCTCTTCGATTGCTTGGGGTAGGAAGACCAGGAACATGAGGCAAGAAGCGGTGATGGTGTATACCGTCGACTGAAGCGAAGTATATCGGGTTTTGGCAAAGCGTTGTATCAGATTGTAAGCGGCAAAAAAGAGTGCAGATGCAAGCATCCACACAAGCCCAAAGCCCAAGGATATTTCGCGCTTAGCAAAGGTGAGGATGAGAATCCCCAAAAACTCAATGGCAACTGCGAGCCAACCGATTTTGCCGAGTTGCTCCTTGAAAAAGAGGGAGGCAAAGAGGGCTGTGAGCACAGGAACGGTGGCAGTAACCACACTGGCCGTGGCTGCAGAGATGGTGGTCATGGCAATATTGAAGAGGATCTGGTACAAGAAGAAGCCAAACGCCCCGAGTACCAGGAACAAGGGAATATCACGCCTGCTTGGCAGTCCGATGCGTTTGAAAAACCCGATGGCAAGCAAGAGCAGGGCAGCCGATCCGTAGCGCAGCAAACCGAGGGGGAAGGGACTGATATCCCGCACCGCAATGCGAGTGAAGACAAATCCTGTCGACCAGAGGACAACCGTGCAAAAAGCTAGGATCAAGGAACGTGTTCGCATCTTCATAGGCACCAATGTAGGCCACAGGCCATCAGTAAATCAAGAGAAAGACAATGGGGCCCGAAGGCCCCAGATTTTAGAGGATATGCTCCAAGAAGAGCTTGGTTCGCTCATTTTTGGGATTGGTGAACATTTGGTCCGGAGTGCCTACTTCCACGATGCGTCCTTCGTCCATAAAGACGACCTTGTCAGCCGCAGCTTTGGCAAATCCCATCTCATGGGTTACCAGCAGCATGGTCATACCACTTTTTGCAAGCTTGAGCATGACATCCAGCACTTCCTTGATCATCTCAGGGTCGAGGGCGCTGGTCGGCTCGTCGAAGAGCATCACCTTCGGGTTCATCGCAAGTGCCCGGGCGATGGCAACACGCTGCTGCTGGCCGCCGGAGAGCTGGGGAGGAAATACCTGGGCCTTCTCTTCAAGCCCTACGAGCTTGAGCAAGTCGGTGGCCTCTCTCTCTGCCTCAGCCTTGCTTTTTTTCTTGACCTTGATCGGGGCAAGGGTGATGTTCTCCATTACCGACAAGTGAGGGAAGAGATTGAAGGATTGGAATACCATGCCAACCTCTTCGCGAATCTTGCGAAGATCGACACGCACATCTGTCACCTCATCCTCGTCGATGAAGATTTTGCCCCCAGTGGGATGCTCAAGCTTGTTGACACTGCGAAGCAAGGTGGATTTGCCACTTCCTGACGGACCGATGATTACCACCACCTCACCCTTTTTTACTGTGAGGTTGGCTTCTTTGACAGCTTTTACGGTAAGATGATTCGTCGTTATGTAATCTTTGGAAAGATTCTCAATACGTATTCTATCCATTTTCGTGCAACCTTTCCTCCAGTATGCCTACCAGACGGGAGAGCAGGAGGGTAATGATCAAGTAGATGAGTGCAACCACCAGCATGGTTTCCAGTGAAAGGAAGGTTCGGCTGATGTACTCCCTGCCTTTGCGCAGGATGTCACTGAGGGCAATTGTTGACACCAAGGAGGAGTCCTTCAACATGGAAATGAACTCATTTCCGATGGCAGGCAACACCACCTTGATGGTTTGTGGAAGGATTACATAGCGGAACGCTTGGCCTCTGCTCAAGCCGAGTGCAATAGCGGCTTCCATCTGCCCCCGGGGTATCGCTTGGATACCGGCACGGACAATTTCACCCATATAGGCACCAAAACAGATGGAGAGTGCAACCACTGCTGCGATCATCCCTTCAATCTTGAAGAAACGGCCCATGGCATAGTAGATGAAGATGAGCTGTACAAGAAGCGGGATGCCTCTGATCAGTTCCACATACACTCCGCTTACCATATTCACCCAACGGCGTTTGCTTACCGACCCAAGACCGGTGACCGTTCCGATTACCAAGGCACCAAGAATGGCGAAGATGGTGGCCTGAAAGGTAACAGGAGCTCCCTTGATGGTGACCAAAAAGATATCCAAATACGGTTTGGGCTTGATGATCATCAGAAGACCAAGGAGTGCGATTGCACTGAAAAAGGTAATCCTCCAGGAGTTGAGGATATGTCCTTCATCCTTGCGAGGGATCAATACGCCGTCAGTCATCTGGATGGTGACAGGCTTTTTCTTTGGGGCATTGGGATCAACTGAGACGACTTTCTTGCGTACAGCCTGCAGTTTGATCTCATCAATATCGTTTGGTTTGTTGTCCATACTTACTCACACAGAAAAGATTTGGTATACAGGGAAGTACTACATAATTATGCATGCAAAGTCAAGGTCTCATGCATAATTATTCACAAAATCCCCTCTTTGTAGAGCTCAGCAAGAAGCAAGCCGCCCGAAGGCGGCTAGTATCCAGCAAAAGGGGGACCAGGGTCAGAGGATATTCCACTTCTTCTTCAGCTCATCCATCTTGCCGCTCTTCTGGATTTGATCCAGACCGTTGTTCACCAAATCGAGCACCTCTTTGTTTCCCTTGAGCATGGCGATGGCAATCGGCTCAGGATCGCCGAGGTCGCTTGCACTGCCAGCCACCTTGAGCTTGCTTGCATAGTTGGGATTCGAGAGGACGAAGTCACTCGCAATTACCGAATCGGTGACCACTGCCTGCAGGTTACCGTTGAGCATGTCCTCGATGGCAAAGCCAATCTCGTCATAGGCCTTGATGGTTGCCTTGAACGAGGGATTCTTCTTCATGAAATCGTCAAGGAAGATGTGTCCGGTGGTTCCGAGCTGTACACCCACAGTCTCGCCGTTGAGGCTTGCCGTATTGGAGAGTGACGTGTCTGC
>JAAYQY010000145.1 GCA_012519125.1 Spirochaetales bacterium | reverse complement strand
GGATGAGGTCCTACTCGTGAAAACCAAGCAACCAAAGACGGCGTTTGAACCGATGTTCTCCCGCCGTTTTCTCTTTACCCTGATCATCCCTCTGATGGTCGAGCAGCTGTTGGCTGTCACCATTGGCATGGCTGACACCATCATGGTCGCCTCGGTAGGAGAGGTGGCTGTCAGTGCCATCAGCTTGGTCGATTCCATCACCATTCTCATCGTCACCCTGTTCGCTGCCTTCGCCACCGGAGGGGCTGTGGTCTCCAGCCAATACTTGGGCAACAAGGACTATGCCCTGGCAAACAGTGCCGCAAAACAGCTTCTCACCCTTTCTCTGGGTGTCTCCACCCTTCTTCTGGTAGGTTGCGTACCGTTCAGAGCACCCATCATCAGCTTCATCTTCGGATCCATTGAAGAGGCGGTGCTCGCCAGTGGATCGGTCTACTTTCTGTATATCCTTCTCTCCCTGCCCTTCCTCGCCGCCTACAACGCCTGTGCAGCGCTCTTCCGCTCGATGGGCAACAGCAAGGTGAGCCTTTGGGTGAGTGTGGTCATGAACCTCGTCAACATCATCGGCAATGCATACTTCATCTTTGTCCTGCAGCTTGGAGTGGTGGGTGCGGGGCTTGCCACCTTGCTCAGTCGGATTATCGGTGCGATCATCATACTCATCCTGTTGGCGAATCCGGTGAACCAGATCTCGGTACGCAACTATCGGCACCTGCAGTGGAGATGGGAGATGATTCGGAGAATCTTGCGCATCGGCATCCCCAACGGCATTGAGGGGAGTGTCTTTCAGATCGGCAAGCTCTTGGTCCAAGGATTCATCTCTGTCTTCGGGACGGCAAGTCTTGCAGCCAGCGCCATTGCCACTTCGGTAACCGGGTTTGTCAATATCCCAGGAGGGGCAATCGGCCTTGCTTCCATCACCGTCGTGGGACAAGCCATGGGAGCAAAAAAGCCTGACCAAGCTGTCTTCTACGCCAAGAAACTCCTCATGGGAGCATATCTTGCTATGGCATGCATTGCCATTCTCATCTATCTTTTCTCACACCAGATCATTGCTATCTTCAATCTCTCCGAAGAAGCCACCTCAATCGCTGTCCTGTTGTTGCACACAGCCATGATCTTCAGTGCCATCTTCTGGCCGACGGCCTTTGCCCTTCCCAACTTTCTCAGGGCTGCCGGCGATGTCAAATATGTCATGCTCGTCTCCATGTTCAGTATGTGGGCCTTCCGTGTTGGGTTCAGCTATGTGCTGGCAGTGAATATGGGCCTCGGTGCAATCGGGGTGTGGTATGGCATGTACATCGATTGGGTCTGCCGCAGCATCTGCTTCCTTTGGCGCTTTTCCCGGGGGAGATGGAAGACAAAGCGAGTCATTTGAGAAGCGAACTAAACAAAGACTTCTCTATGTATGTTTTCTGTAGAACAAACCTTTACAAATAGAAAATCTCGAGTATCATAGTACTTGAATGTGCCCGGGCACTACGCAGAACCAAGAGAATCCTGCTCGTTTACCCTGCTTCTGTTTTACGTATACCCCTCCACCTTTTTTTGTAGATCGCTGGAGAAAATCCAGAGAAATAAAAAGGAGATGTATATGAGAAAGTGTGTAAGTGTACTGTTGATTGTGTTGCTCATGTCAGCAACCCTCTTCGCAGCAGGCGCCAAGGAAGACGCCTCTGTTCCAAAGATTGGTGTCTCGATGCCCACCCAGAGCCTTCAGCGCTGGAATCAGGATGGAGCAAACATGAAGAGCCAGCTGGAAGCCGCTGGATACCGTGTTGACCTGCAGTATGCAGGGGACAACGATATCCCGACCCAGGTTGCTCAGCTTGAGAACATGATCACCACCGGATGTGAAGTCCTGGTCATCGCCTCCATCGACGGATCGGCCCTCACTGAGGTCCTGAAGCAGGCCAAAGAGAAGAACATCGCCGTCATCGCCTATGACCGCCTGATCATGAACAGTGATGCAGTGACCTACTATGCAACCTTCGACAATTTCAAGGTTGGCACCATCCAGGGAACCTACATCCGTGATGCCCTGAAACTCGACAGCACCCCCGGCCCGTATTATATCGAGCTGTTCACCGGGTCCCCTGACGACAACAACATCAACTTCTTCTTCGGCGGCGCAATGTCCATCCTCGAACCGTACATCAAGAGCGGCAAGCTCGTGGTACGTTCCGGACAGACAAGCAAGGCCCAGGTTGCAACCCTCAACTGGTCAACTGAAGAAGCCCAGAAGAGAATGGAAAACCTGATTACCGCCAATGGCTACGGCCCGAAGGGCAATCGCCTCGATGCAGTCTACTCCTCCAACGACTCGGTCGCCAACGGCATCACCAATGCCTTGGTTGCCGCCGGTTACACGAAGGACAACTTCCCGATCATCACTGGTCAGGACTGCGACAAGCCGGCTGTCAAGAACATGATCTTGGGCCTGCAGGCCATGTCCATTTTCAAGGACACCCGCACACTGGCCAGCAAGGTTGTGGAGATGGTAAATTCCATCGTCAAGGGTGAGAAGGTCGACGTCAATGACACCACCACCTATGACAATGGAGTCGGTGTTGTTCCTTCCTACCTCTGTGAGCCCGTATTCGCCACCCTCGACAACTACAAAGAGTTGCTGATTGACAGCGGATACTATGCAGAAGCTGATCTGAAGATCTGATTGCACCAAACCTTCGGCGGGCAACTCTGTTGCCCGCCTATTTCGGAGGTCCGTCTTGGATACCTTATTACTGGAAATGAGAAACATTACCAAAACCTTTCCCGGCGTAAAGGCTCTCAGCAATGTGAGTCTTGATGTTCGTCAAGGGGAAATTCATGCCATCGTAGGCGAGAATGGTGCTGGCAAATCGACTTTGATGAACATACTCAGTGGCGTCTACCCATCGGGAACTTTCGACGGGGAGATTATGGTGCATGGCCAGCAATGCCACTTCCACTCCATCAAGGAGAGCGAGGAGAAAGGGATTGTCATCATCCACCAGGAACTTGCCCTGGTCCCCTACCTCACCATAGCTGAGAACATGTTTCTCGGAAATGAGCAAGGACACGTTTTCCGCATTGACTGGGACAAGACCTACAGTCGAGCGGATGAACTGCTCGCCCTGGTTGGCCTTGAGGAGTCGTCAAAGACTTCCATCAAGGACATCGGCGTAGGCAAGCAACAGTTGGTTGAGATTGCCAAGGCAATGGCAAAGAATGTCAAGGTCCTGATCCTTGATGAACCTACTGCCAGTCTCAACGACACAGAAGCAAAAAAACTGCTGGACCTTTTGCTCCAGTTCAAGAGCCGTGGGATGACTTCCATCCTCATCTCCCACAAGCTCAACGAGGTCTCCTATGTAGCCGACCGCATCACCGTCATCCGTGACGGGGAAGTGATCACCACCATGGACAAGCAGGAAGAACGTTTTGAGGAGAACAAGATCATCAAGGCGATGGTAGGTCGAAACATCAGCGACCGTTTCCCCAAACGCAAGGCTCTGATCGGAGGAATAAGCCTTGAGGTCGAGAATTGGACCGTCTACCATCCCCTCTACGAAGGGCGAAAGGTCTGCGAAGATATCAATGTGAAAGTACATCGCGGCGAAGTGGTAGGCATCAGCGGGCTTATGGGTGCAGGCCGTACTGAGTTTGCCATGAGCTTATTCGGAAAGAGCTACGGACGCAACATCACCGGAACAATGCGCATCAATGGCAAACCGGTTGAACTGAATACCGTACGCGCGGCCATCGACAACAAGCTTGCTTATGTAACGGAAGACCGCAAGGGCAATGGCTTGATCCTCTCCAAGACAATCATGGAGAATACCACCCTGGCAAACTTGAAGGGAGTGAGCACCCACCAGGTCATCGATCCAGACTTGGAGCTGCAGGTTTCCAAGGAGGTTGTCGAGAAACTTCATACCAAATGCTCTTCCGTCCGTGAGGAAGTGAACAACCTTTCAGGAGGAAACCAGCAGAAGGTTTTGCTCGGCAAATGGATCTTTGCCCAACCGGAAATCCTTTTGCTCGATGAACCGACCAGAGGAATCGATGTCGGTGCCAAATATGAGATCTATTGTATCATCAATCAACTCGCCGAAGAAGGCAAATCAGTACTGGTCATCTCCTCGGAGATGCCGGAAATCCTGGGCATCTGTGACCGGATCTATGTCCTCAGTGAGGGCAAGATCGTTGGGGAGATGACCCAGAAAGAGGCGAGCCAAGAAGCTATCATGACATGTATAGTACAGAATCAGAAAGGAGCGGGACAATCATGATTCATAACCTGGGCATAAAGGAAACTCTGAAGAAGAACTCAATGCTGCTCGTGCTTTTGGCGACCATGGTGCTCTTCCAAGTGCTCATCACCAGCGGTGGGAGGGGCTCGCTGTTTGCCCCAGCCAACATCTCCAACCTCATCAGTCAGAATGCCTATGTGGTTATCTTGGCTTCAGGTATGCTGCTCTGCATCCTGACCGGAGGAAACATCGATCTTTCTGTAGGATCGGTGGTAGCCTTGGTGGGAGCTTTGGCTGGAACCTTGGTCGTGAATCTGCATTGGAACATCTACCTCTCGATTCTCATCTGCTTGATCACAGGCCTTGCAATCGGAGCTTGGCAGGGATTCTGGATTGCCTACATACGTATTCCCCCGTTCATCGTCACACTTGCCGGCATGTTGCTCTGGCGCGGTGTTGCCCTTCTGATCCTCAATGGATTGACCATCAGCCCCTTCCCAGAAGCCTATACCCGGTATTTCACCAGCTTCGTTCCCAAGGTTGATGATCCTTCCACCATCTTTGCCATTACCTTCACGGTCGGCATCATTGTCAGCATCATCTTCGGTGTATGGTCTTTCTTCGACCGCTACACCAAGACTAAGAAAGGATATCAGACCGAGGCTTTGGTCTTCACCATCATTCGTGTGGCCCTGCTCAGTGCTGCTGTCCTGGTGGTCTTCGGCCTGCTTGGCATGCATAAGGGCATTCCCGTTGTCCTGATCCTTTTGGCAGTCATTGTGCTGGGATACAGCTACTTCACCTCTCGAACCGTTCCTGGCCGTCATCTGTATGCTATGGGAGGAAACGAGAAGGCCGCAAAACTCTCCGGCATCGACACCAACAAGGTTCTCTTCTTCGCCTATGCAAATATGGGCTTCCTCTCTGCAGTGGCTGCATTGGTTGGCGTGGCTCGCTTCAATTCGGCCGCCCCTACTGCAGGAACCAACTATGAGATGGATGCCATCGGCTCCTGCTTCATCGGTGGTGCT
>JAAYQY010000144.1 GCA_012519125.1 Spirochaetales bacterium | reverse complement strand
GAGGCGCCAACCTCCGGGTCATTACGTTTACAGCAAGCCGATCTCTCGGTAGTAGCGTGCTGCGCCCTCGTGGATGGGAAGTCCTGCAAGGTCCTTCACCGCTTCCTTGGGGTTGACGTTCTTCAGGGGAGCCTGAGTGGCTTTCAATTCCTCGAAGTTTTCCCAGAAGGTCTTGGTGAGGTCGTAGATGACATCGTCATCAACACGGGCGTCGGTGCAGACGGTGATCTTGATGGCCGAGGTGAGCACATCTGCATTCTGGCCGGGGTAGGTCCCTGCTGGAATGGTGTAGGCGCCATACCAGGGGTAGTCCTTCTGCAGCGCGGCGATGAGATTCTCATCCAAGCTCAAGAGCTTTCCACCAGCGGTGGAGAGCATCTCGGTAACCGCTGCATTGGGGGTGCCGGCCATGATCCAAGCGCCGTCGAGCTGCTTGTTGCGCATCAGATCGATCGCTTCGGTGAAGCCGACATACTGTACACGAAGACCATCGGGGTAGCTTACGCCGCTTGTCTTGAGGTGGATGCTGGTCTCAACTTCGGTAGTGGACCCGGGAGCTCCGGAAGCAAAACGCTTGCCTGCAAGATCGGAGAGCTTATTGATTCCGCTGTTGTTGGTCACCACAACCTGGTTCGGGTTTGCATAGAGGCCGATCATCACTCTCAGGTTCGGGTTTGGTCTTCCTTCGAAGGAGCCGATTCCGTTGAAGGATTCATACATGATGGAGGTTACGGCAACACCAAGCTGGGCTTCGCCATCGGCAATCATGTTGAGGTTTGCAATACCACCTGCGCTGGCCTGTGCACTGGCCCTTACATTGTCAAGCTTGGTATTCCACAAGTTGCTCATGGCTGATCCCAGGGGATAGACGGCACCGGTGGTTGCAGCGGTCGGGAAGTTGATCACAGTCTTCTTGACAGGGGCTTGCGCACCCTGGCTTTCCTGTGCACCTGCCCCAAAGAGCAGGGATCCGGTAAGCAAAGCGACGAGCAGTGCGAGAACGACGGTTTTTTTCATGCGAGTTTCTCCTTCAGTGATGATGTATTTTGTATGAACTGAATGGCCAGGATGGCCCCGAACAAGAGCAAGGCTAAGAGATCGGTGACCAGCTGCGTCTCAATGAAGAGCAGTCCTGCTGCAACCAAGGTAATGCGGCCCACTACAGGGAGCTTTCTCAACAGATATCCCTGCAGGCCTGCTGAGAGGGCGATGACACCCACCGACGAGGTGATGATGGCCCTGATGGTGAGCAATAGGGGGATATCTGTCCCTGTTCCGAGCAAAAGTATGGGATTGTCCAGAAAGAAGAAGGGGAGGATGAAGCCGGTGAGTCCTAGTTTGACGGCGATGAGGCTGGTCTTTGTTTGGTCTGAGTCTGCAATGCCGCTGGCAACATAGCTGGACATGGCAACCGGCGGGGTGATATTCGAAAGACAGGCGTAGATGAGGCAGAACATATGGGCTGCCATGGGGACCGCTCCGGTCTGGATGAGTACAGGTACCGATACGGTCGAAACGATGACATACGCAGCAACTCCAGGAACTCCCATGCCCAGTACGATGCTCATGAGCATGACCATCAGGCCCCCAAGGTAGAGCTGTCCTTCTCCGACGACTCTGAGGATGATGTAGCCGAAACTCAGACCTAGTCCGGTGAGGGAGACAGTGCCGATGATGATGCCGATGATGGCACAGCTCATGCCTACGGCGATGGCTGAACGCGATCCTTCCACCGTTGCCTGCACGATCACTTTCCAGGTCATCCTGGTCTCTTTCTTGAGCCAGGAGGCGAGGACTGTGGCAAAGATGGCAATGACAGCAGCAAAGAGCGGGGTGTAGCCGAAGGAGAGCAGACCGATCAATACGACCAAGGGGATGAGCAGGTGCCCTTGCTTCCTCATTACCTCCAGGGCATCAGGAATATTCTCCTTGCTCAGTCCGGAAAGACCCAGGCGCTTTGCCTCGAAGTGAACGGCAAAGAGCAGGGTGAGGTAGTAGAGGAAGGCGGGGATGCAGGCTGCCAGGAGCACTTGGGTATAGCTGACTCCCATGAACTCGGCCATGACGAAGCCGACTGCTCCCATGATGGGGGGTGCAAACTGCCCGCCTGTGGATGCCACGGCCTCGACTGCTGCCGCAAACTCTTTCTTGTAGCCGGTTTTTTTCATCATCGGGATGGTGATGGTTCCGGTGGTGGCCACGTTGGCGATGGCAGAGCCGTTGATCATCCCAAGCAGGGCGCTTGCAAGGACAGCCACTTTTGCAGGGCCGCCTGCACTCCTTCCCACCAGGGTGAGGGCGATGTCGTTGATGAACTGGCTGAAGCCGCTGTACTTAAGGTAGGATCCGAAAAGGACAAAGAGGAAGATGTAGGTGGCACTGACGCCGATGCCGACTCCGAAGATTCCCTGGCTTCCCCAGATCATGTGGTTGAGCACCCGCTTGAGGCTGAAGCCTACATGCCCCAGTTCTCCGGGGATGAGCATGCCGAGAAAGTTGTAGAGCAGGAAGACCAAGCCCAGGACGGCGAGG
>JAAYQY010000143.1 GCA_012519125.1 Spirochaetales bacterium | reverse complement strand
GATCAACGAGTTTCCCCCAATTGCTATGACAATCAACTTGCTATCCATGATAGGAGCTCCTTCTGTACACCAGATGCTAGGTTCTGTAGTTCCATCATAGCATGACTGCAACAAATTGCAACACATTATCATTGGCCTTTGCAGATTTTCTGCCAGCCATTTGACCCATGGAAGTTCTTTGGGTTACACTCAGCGCCAGAGAGGACACCATGGATTCACAGACAACAGGAATGAACAGGAAGGAGCTCTTTCTTTTTGCGCTCTACATCACCGGAATGATTGTCGTCAACACCGTAGGCAGCAAGATCATCAGCCTGTTCGGCGTACGCGTATCGGTAGGCATTTTCTTCATGCCGGTACTCTTTCTGGTCACCGACATCGTCGGCGAAGTGAAGGGGCATGAGCATGCCACCCTCTTTGTCAGGTACTCGATCATCATGCTGGTCATCCTGTTTGCCATAACCGGGCTGTTCATCAGGATCGCTCCGCATCCCAGCTGGAACCTGCAGGAGCAATACCAACAGGTTTTTGGGATGAGCATGCGCATGAGCCTGGCTTCCCTGGTCAGCTTTGCGGTGAGCCAAACGGTGGATGTGAACATCTTCCTGCTCTTCAAGAAACTCACCAAGGACAGGATGCTGTGGCTGCGCAACAACCTGAGCACCATCACCAGCCAGTTCATTGATACGGTCATCTTCATGTTCATCGCCTTCTACCACATGACACCGACCTTCACGGCAGCCTATGTCTTCTCCTTGATCATCCCCTACTGGCTTTTCAAGGTACTCTTCGCCCTCATCGATACCCCTTTCTGCTATCTTGGGGTACAATGGCTGAAGAAGGAGCGCTAGTCTCTTTCCTTTGGGAAAAAGTTTGATTACCTTTGGTTCGGACGAGCTCTACACTTGTCCGAACGAATTTGTTATATGGAGGCGCTATGTCTGAACAGGAACTGATGCCGATTGAGCAACTGCTTCCCAATAATCTGTTTATTCTCCCAGTCACCGGGAACCCCGTGTTCCCCGGACTGTTTACTCCTTTGATGATCACCGACAACCAGGATGTCGAGATCGTGAACCAGGCCATCAAGCATGGCGGGTTTCTCGGTCTCCTTCTGGTCAAGGATGAGACAGAGAGCGAGGAATACTCTGCCCAGAACCTCTACAGTGTGGGAACCGTTGCCAAGATAGTGAAGAAGATCAAGCTCCCTGATGGGGGCATCAGCATCTTCATCTCCACCCTCAAGCGTTTTGAAACCAAACAGTACTACCCTTCCGGCCCCTATCTGGTGGCAGAGGTGCAGTATCTTGAAGACATTGAGGATGAGCAGGAGGAACTCAGGGCGTGGACCCGGCTGCTGCTCAGCGAGATGAAAATGCTGACCAAGAACAACCAGCTCTTCAGTGAGGAGATGAGGCTGAACATGGTCAACATCGACCACCCGGGCAAGCTTGCAGACTTCATTGCAAGCATCCTCAATGTCGATCGCAAGCAACAACAGGCAATTCTGGAAACGCTGGTGGTCCGACGCAGGATCGAGAAGGTGCTGGTCTTCATCAAGAACGAGCAGAACATCGCCCAGGTCCAGGCAAAGATCCAAGCCAGGGTGAACCAGAAGATCGAGAAGAACCAACGCGACTACTTCTTGCGGGAGGAGCTCAAATCCATCCAGCAGGAGCTGGGTATGACGACCAACCCCAAGGTTGAGTTGATCAACCGGCTCAAGGGCAAATTCAAGAATCTTCCCCTCTCTGCCGAAGCGCAGGAGACGGTGGACCGTGAGATGAGCCGCCTTGAGGCCATGGATCCATCCAGCCCCGAGTATTCCATCAGCCGCACCTACCTTGAGATCATCAGTGACCTTCCCTGGAAGGAGCCCAAGGCTGAGAATTTCAGCATTGACAGTGCACGCAAGATCCTCGAGCGTGACCACTATGGCATGAAGGATGTGAAGGACCGTATCCTGGAGTTCCTTGCCGTGCGCAAGAAGAAGCAGGACACAAAAGGCTCGATCATCTGTCTGGTCGGCCCTCCGGGTGTCGGAAAGACCAGTGTGGGCATCTCCATCGCCCGGGCGTTGAAGAAGCAGTACTTCCGCTTCTCTGTCGGCGGCATGAATGATGAGAGTGAGATCAAGGGCCACAGAAGGACCTATATCGGGGCAATGCCCGGCAAGATCATCCAGGGTCTGAGAATCACCAAGGTGAAGAACCCGGTCTTTTTGATCGACGAGATCGACAAGATGGGCGTCTCCTACCAAGGCGACCCTGCCAGTGCCCTGCTTGAGGTCCTCGACCCTGAGCAGAACTCCACCTTCCGTGACACGTACCTGGACATTCCCTTCGATGTGAGCGAGGTGCTCTTCATCTGTACGGCAAACACGCTGGATACCATCCCGCGCCCCTTGCTTGACCGCATGGAGATCATCCAGCTCTCGGGCTACACAAGCGAAGAGAAGCTCGCCATCGGCAAAAAGTACCTCGTACCCAAGTCGATGGAGAAGCATGGGCTTGCCAAGAACGAGATCAAGTACTCTGCCGCCATCCTTCGCAAGATTGCTGATGAGTACGCCAGGGAAGCCGGGGTGAGAAACTTCGAGAAGTCGTTGCACAAGATCAACCGAAAGGTTGCCTTGCTTTTGATGGAGAATCCGCAGACTGCTGTGCCTGTGGTCATTGATGAGAAGAGACTTGCCGAGTATCTTGGTGAGCCCATCTTCGCCGAGGATGAGATCGTGAAGGCAGACCGACCCGGAACGGCCATCGGACTTGCCTGGACCAGCATGGGTGGTGACACCCTGATCATCGAGGCACAGAACACTCCCGGAAAGGGAGAGGTGAAGCTGACCGGACAACTGGGTGAGGTCATGCAGGAGTCGGTGAGCATCGCCTATACCTGGATCAAGGCCCATGCACTGGAGCGCAAGATCGAACCTTCCTGGTTTGAGCAGAACGCCG
>JAAYQY010000142.1 GCA_012519125.1 Spirochaetales bacterium | reverse complement strand
TAGATGTTGTCCTGTCCGCCTTGGGTGATGAAGTCAAATTCACGGGCTGGATCGGTTATATTTCTGTTTTCGTAGGTGTGGTGGAGCAGGGCGATGGTTCCTTGCTCGGTTTCGATGAAGGGTGCGAAGGAACGTGCCGAGAGGGAAGAGATAAGGGCGAACATAAGAATCAGGATAGCGATGGTGGTACGTTTCATAAATTCCTCCGTATTGATGAGCGGAGTATACCAAGGGAAAATATATAAGTCAATAATATTGTAGACAATATTATAGAGGTAAGTAATATATTGGTAAATATGTATGGGAATTTTTATGATGAATGATACATGTTTGAAGAACCTTTTCTCCATATGATTGCATGCTAAGGAAAAACATTGAGAATTGGCGAGAGGTATTGTATGCTGAATTAAAGAACCTTGATGATTTCTTCCCTCCTGGGGTACAAACTTTAGTAGGAGAAGGTATGAATACGAGTCAGGAAAGAGAACGTGTCCAGAAGACCACCATTGTCTACATCGTGGTAATGGTACTCATTGTGGTGTTGATTCTGATTGCTGTACAGGATCCGAAAGTCAAGACCATCGCCATCATCCTAGTCCTTCTGGTAGGTCTGGCTGCAATTGTCGTGCAGTGGCTGCTGTTGGGAAAACAAGGTGCTGAGGAACCCCAGCAGGTGATGGAGAAGGCCCAGGAAGCAGAACTGGTGGAAGAGGAAACAATTTCCACCCAAACCGGTGCAACGTGTGTGGCAAGCGGGCAGTACCACTGCCAAGACCATCCTGACCGGAAAGTGGCCATGGAAGAGGGAAAGCGCTTCCCACCTTGCAGAGGGGACAACAAAGGCCATTCAGCAAGATGGGTGCTTGAAGACTGAGAATTCGCTACTCCCTGCATCTCATTAAATTTCCTGTCTTTTTCTGACAGCTACCGGTTATATTGAGAAAAAAGGGGCTATGGGCGATACCCATAGCCTTATTTTTATGCAGTCTTGGTATGCTGCACTACTCGCTTTTCATGGTATTGGAAGAGCAGGACAACCACCAAGAAGGTAAGCCCGATGGCATCTTGCCACACATTGGCTGTGATGAGCAGCAGAGCCCCCGCAAAAGAGAGCAAACGCAGCAACCACTTCATTTCGGTGAGGAAATATCCTTCGGTAGCCATGCCGATCATGCATACACCGACTATTGCAGTTATGGTAACTCGTATGGCGATGAGCGGTGTGGTATCGATAAGCAGCAATGCTGAGTTGTAGATGAACATGTAGGGAACAATGAAACCGGCCAGGGAGAGCTTCACCGACTGCAGGCCTGTCTTCATGGGATCGCCACCGCTGAGGCCAGCAGCAGCAAAGGATGCGAGTGCTACCGGTGGGGTGATGTTCGCGAACATGGCGAAATAGAAGACGAACATATGGGCGGCGAGGGGAGGGATGCCGAGCTTGACCAAGGCAGGAGCTGCCATCGTGGCGGTGATCAGGTAGGCAGGGATGGAGGGAAGGCCCATGCCCAGGATCATGCAGGTTACCATGGTCAGCAAGAGGGTGAGCATCAGGTTGGAATGGCCGAGCTGGATGATGGCGTTTGCCATGTTCAGGCCGAAACCGGTGAGGCTTACCACCCCGATGATGATGCCGACCACTGCACAGGCCACCGCAACGGATACGACTGCACGCGTCCCTTCGGCAAAGGCGTCAAGGATCTGCTTGTAGGTCATGCGGGTGGACTTGCGTGCCATGCTGACCACAATGGTAGCCACGATTGCCCAGAACGCACTGAAAATGACGGTGGCTCCGCTGAAGAGCAGCATGTAGAGCAAGAAGGCAATGGGAAGCAGCAGATGCCCGCGCTCGCGCATGACATCGCGGACCTTGGGAAGCTCTTCCTTGGGAATCCCCTGCAGGTTGTTCTTGGAAGCACGAAGCTGTACCTGGACCAGGATGCCAAGGTAGTAGAGCAGGGCGGGAATGGCCGCGCTGATGACGATGGTGCCATATTTGACACCAAGCATCTCTGCCATGATGAAGGCGGCAGCTCCCATGATGGGAGGAAGCAGCTGTCCACCAACGGACGCAGATGATTCCACGGCTCCGCTGAACTCTTTGCTGTACCCTGTTTTCTTCATCAAGGGGATGGTGAAAGCTCCGGTGGTTACCACATTGGCAACAGCACTTCCATTGATGGAGCCCAATAATCCGCTTGCTATGACGGCAACCTTTGCAGGGCCTCCCTTCGAGGAGCCTGCAAATGCGAGGGCAAGGTCGTTGAAGAAGCGGCCCATGCCGCACTTGTTCATGACTGTGCCAAACATGATGAAGAGGAAGATGTAGGAAGCTGCAACGTCGACCGAAGTGCCATAGATACCTTCGGTGTTGATGAAGATATGGTTTACCAGCGCCTTCCAATCGTAGCCACGGTGCATGAAGATGCCCGGCAGGTTGCGTCCGAAGAGACCGTAGAGCAAAAAGAGGAGGCTCAGAATGACCAAGGGCCAGCCGCTAATGCGTCTGCTTGCCTCCAGGACAAGGACGATCAGAAGCGTTCCCATGATGACATCCATCGTGTTGGGAGAGCCCATGCGGTTGATGAAGTTGATGTAGTCGACCCAGACATAGACAGCCACAGCCACTGAGAGCAGGGCAAAGACGATATCGTACCAAGGAAGGGTCTTCCGGCTCGACTTCCTGCTGACAGGATAGATGAAAAAGGTCATGAACAGAATCATCGCGACATGCAATGAGCGATGGAGGTGGGTGGCAGGGTACCCGATGAAGCTGGTGATGAAATGGTAGAGTGCAATGCCGATGGCTATCCAATAGACAGCTTGGGCAAGCAGGAAGTGGTCAAACGTCCTGGTCTTGGACTCCTTCTCAAATTTCTCCAGCAGTTTCTCCTGCTTGGCTTTCATATCGGGTTTCAGTTCGTCAAGAGTTATCTTGGCCATAGGGTACGTGTTCCTTTCAAGTAAAGTTCTACAGGTGTGTGATGAGGGATATCTATCCCTTGTATGAAAGTATTCCCCTGTACTGTAATGGAAACAAGGGCTGTTTGGGAATGTATCCAAGAGATTTTGTCGAACTCCTGTTCTAGGGAGCTCATAACCACCATACCATCCCTAACGGTGACTATTCCCTTGTTTTCCGGGATTCCTGCACCAAAACCGGCTACCTTGATGGTGTTGAGCATGAAACTTTGCTCAGCCTGTATGGTGTACTCTTCAATCCAGGGTATGTGTTCGAACGAGTGGATCCAATGAAATGAGAGTTGGTCTCCCTCAGAAATGGTACGCGTTTTCAACACGTGCCTGCTTTCTTGCTCCACAAGCACCAATGTCAGGTTTTTTTGTGTCAGAAAGAAGAGCAGTGTCCCCGCCGCAAGGGCGAGGACAACACATATGATCAGGACTTTGCATCTGCTCTTCATAGCGGAAAGCTTACATCCCTACTTCCTGGTAGTAGCGTTCAGCGCCCTTGTGGAAGGGGATGTCCACGCCAATGTGGCTGTTTGCCAAGGTGATGTGCTTCTGTGCAGTTGCGTGGGAAGCCTGGATGTCTCCGATATTCTCGAACACGCCCTTGGTCAGATCGTACGCCACTTCCTCGGGAAGGTCTTCGTTGACGATCATGATGTTGCGGACGGTGGCGGTTACGACATCGGCCTTGGTATCATAGACGTCAGCAGGAATCGTGGCTTCGACGAAGAACGGATACTTAGCCTTCAGGTTCTTCAGGCCTTCTCCCTCGATGGGAATGAGCACGATCTCGGCGGTGGTTCCCAGCTCCATGATGGTTGCATTGGGAATGCCGCTGGTTACGAACACTGCATCAACGAGGTTGTTCTTCAGCTGACCGATAGCCTCACCATAGTTGAGGTAGTCGACCTTGCTGTCCTCATACGTCATGTTGTGGGCTTCGTACATCATGCGGGCATTCAGCTCAACACCGCTGTTCGGGGCACCAACGCCGACACGCTTGCCTTTCAGGTCGGTGAACTTGGTGATGCCGGTCCTGTTGGTGGTGACAAGCTGTACATAGTTGGGGTAGAGGCCGAGCAGGGCTCTGAGTTCAGTCGCTGCAGGTTTCCCTTCGTAGGCACCAAAGCCCTGGTAGGCCTGGGCAACTGCATCGGACATGGCGATGGCCATCTCAGCACGGTTCTCCCTGATCAGGGTGATGTTCTCTGCAGAAGCACCGGTTGCCTGGGCGGAGGACTTGTAGCCGAGCTTGTTCTGGAAGACGGAAGAGAAGGCTCCCCCGATCGGGTAGTACAAGCCGCTGGTCGGGCCGGTGGCGACGGTTATGAAATATTTGCTGCGGTCGAGACCTTCGGTCTCTGCCGCTTCAGTCTGTCCTGAGGCAAAGAGGGCTGTGCTGAGAAACAAGGCGATCAGGGCAATAAGAACAAGATGTCTTTTTTTCATGGAATTTCTCCTAACAAGTATTCTTGCAGGATGCAAGTCCTGCGGCTTCTCTTAGGGATCTTCTAGGTAATCCCAGAATCTAGAGTATAGAGATGCATAGAGATTGTATCAATATGCAGGATAAGCATAATTTACGGAATGGGTGAAAATCAAGGGAAAAGGCGTCACTGCTGGAAAAAGTGGGTGATTATCGCTACTATGGCCGTATGACAGTAGTCCAATTCCTCCATATTGTGGAGATTCGTACCAAGCTCATCAGTATGGGCACCGTCGCTTCTGCAGCCCTCTATGCATTTCTTTTGCAAGGGTCTCTGCCCTTTACCAAGCTTTTGCTCATGGTTGTGGCCACCCTCTGTGTCGATATGGGGACAACAGGGTTCAATACCTTCTTTGACTACTATCGGGGTACCGACAACTCACACTACACGAAGGAAAAAGAGAAGGTGCTGGTGCATGAGAGCGTGAATCCTCTGTTCGCCTTGCTTGTCAGTATGGCACTCTTTGGCCTAGCCG
>JAAYQY010000141.1 GCA_012519125.1 Spirochaetales bacterium | reverse complement strand
CTCCCTTCGCATCGGCAAGGTCATCTTGGAAATCGTCAAGGATGCGATGGAGATTTGCCCGAATGCCTGGATCTTCAACTACTCCAACCCGATGACAGCCATCTGTACTACGGTAAAGCGTGCATATCCTGAAGCTAAATTTGTGGGTATGTGCCATGAAATCGGTTGGCTGGGCCGTTGGCTGCCCCGTATGCTCAATCGCAAGCATGAGGATCTTCACTACCGTGCAGCCGGACTGAACCATTTCAGCTGTATGATTACACTCACCGATCGCAAGAGCGGCATGGATCTGTATCCCGAGGTTCTGCAGAAGGCCGAGGCCTTCTTTGAACGTGAGCCTGGGTACAGTGACCTCTTCGATGAGTATCGCAGAACCGGGACGCTCAGTGCTGCAGAGAAGTTTGACAAGGGTGAGACAAACCTGAAGAGCGCCTATGAGTTTACGGACCGCCGCCTGGTGCAATTCATGCTGAAGAACTACCAGTTGCTTCCCATTACTACAGACAGCCATTTCGGCGAATATCTGAGTTGGGCTTGGGATGTGGTGGACCATCGGGGTATCCTCGATTTCTACGATGTCTACAAGATCATGCTCAGTCAGGAAGTGCCGCATGGAATTCGCCTTGAGACCAGTGAACGGGTCATCCCGATTATCGACGGAATCCTTGGAAACACCAACTATGAGGAGGCTGCAGTCAATGTGCAGAACCTCGGTCTTATTGAGGATTTGCCATCATGGTTGGTCGTGGAAGTACCTGCATTGATCAACAAGAGTGGGGTGAACGGTATCAAGATGCCGGATCTGCCCAAGGGCTATCTTGGACTGCTTCGTGGCTATACCAGCGTCTATGACCTGACAGCCGAGGCAATCATTCATGAGAAGAGGGAGTATGCCATCCAAGCGTTGCTGGCAAACCCTGTGGTTCATCAGGTTTCGCATCTGGAGGCGATGGTGGATAGGGTGATCAGCAAGCAGCAAAAGTGGTTGGGGTATCTGAAGTAAGAAGTGACGGCGGATGGGGGTATACTTCCATCCGCTGAATTTTGTATGCTGGGGCGTATGGCTACCATCAAGGAAATATCCCGAAAAGCAGGAGTGAGTCCCACTACCGTTGCGAACGTATTGTACGGTCGGACTGCCAAAGTGTCTGCCGAAACCCGGGAGAAAGTACAAGCGATCATCGAAGAAGAGAACTATACACCCAATATGGGTGCCATGATGTTGCTGAAAAACAATTCACGAATCATCGGCGTCATCATGTTCACTGAACCGAGAAAAAACGAGACGGTGCTGGAAGATCCATTCTCTTCTGCAATCCTGGGTGCAATGGAGCGGGAAATCCGGGAAAGCGGCTACTACATGATGCTGTACACCACCAGTGATGAGGCGGAGGTGGTCCGTCTCTCAAAGGCCTGGAAGATGGATGGGCTCATCCTTGTCTGGGTACCGGGAAACATCTGCAGGATCATCAACTCCAGCATTGATGTTCCCTGTGTCTACATCGACTGCTTTTTCGAAGATGATGAGCATACCTATCACAACATCGGCCTGGAAGACAGAATGGGTGGCTATGAGGTGACCAAGTACCTGCTCTCCATGGGGCACAGAAACATGCTGTTTCTTCCCTGCAACCCCATTTTCCCTGGTGGAGATACCGAACGGTTTGCCGGATGCAAGGATGCGTTTGCAGAGCAAGGCTTGGTG
This sequence comes from Spirochaetales bacterium, assembly GCA_012519125.1. GTDB lineage: Bacteria > Spirochaetota > Spirochaetia > Sphaerochaetales > Sphaerochaetaceae > Sphaerochaeta. The sequence continues at coordinate 783 of JAAYQY010000141.1, read as the reverse complement.
CTTGATGATGATGCAAGCAGACCCTTGCCCTATGATAGGGCCAAACGGTTGAAGATCTATCTGGAGATAGCAAGGAAGAAGACCCACACGGCACTGGTGTTTTCTTCGGATTTCTATGCATCCGAGGCGCTTACGTATCTCCAGGAGCAAGGGATCAGGGTTCCTGAGGACATCTCCATCACCGGTTTCGATGACAACATCTTCTCTCGTCTTGTCCAGCCACGTCTTACCACGGTCCACCAGGATTCAAGCAAAAAGGGAACCCTGGCAATCCAGATGCTGGTCAAGCTCATTCATGGAGTGCAGGTGGAAGAGGTGAGGGTCAAACTTCCGATATGGTTGGAAATACGCAATTCTGTACAAAAGCTCAGCTAATGAAGAAGGCTGCCGTTGCAATAACGACAGCCTTCAGTAAGTGCCCCTGGCGCGATTCGAACGCACGACCCCTTCCTTAGGAGGGAAGTGCTCTATCCAGCTGAGCTACAGGAGCAAGTGCAAGCACGATACTACCGCAAAAAAAAAGGGTATGCAAGGGGAGGAAGCTTAAAACTTCTTCCCCTTGTCAGAGTGTCTTACTTCTTCAAAAGATCACGAATCTCTTTCAGCAGTACGATATCCTCAGGAACCACAGGAGCGGGAGCCGGAGTAGCGGCTGCCTTTGCGGCTTCCTCTGCTTTCTTCTTGGCATCCATGCGATCGCGCAGCTTGTTGATGGAACGCACAATCATGAAGACCACAAAGGCAACAATCAGGAAATCGATGACTTTTTGGATGAAGGAGCCG
>JAAYQY010000140.1 GCA_012519125.1 Spirochaetales bacterium | reverse complement strand
GCACAGAAATGCGCAGGAACCTCGCACTCAATGCCTACGACCATCACCAGACCAAGGGCATCCATCCCCATGCCAGTGCCAATGTGGAAACCCGGGGGGAGATGGTCTTTGCTGCACGCAATGCCATCGACGGGGTGTTCGCCAACCACAGCCATGGAGACTACCCCTATGCAAGCTGGGGCATCAACCGCGATCCCAAGGCTGAGATGCGCATTGACTTTGGACGCAGCGTCATCGTTGACGAAATCCGGCTCACCCTGCGCGCCGACTGGCCGCACGACAGCTGGTGGACCGAGGCCGTGGTGACCGACAGCAACCAAGTGCGATATGTTCTCCCCTTGACCAAGAGTCCGCTCCCCCAATGTTTTTCGATCGCCCCAACATCGATGACTTCCCTCACCCTGGGTGAGCTGAAAAAGGCTGATGACCAATCACCCTTCCCGGCCCTCACCCAGATTGAAGTCTGGGGAACCGAGGCATAGAGGCTATCTGCCCAAATCCTTAAGGTTCTCATACTGCTGCTGGACCACCAGGTAGGCAAGTTTGCGATGCCGCCTCCGCTCATCCAGCAAGCCTTTGCGGTTGTATCCCATCTGGTAGCGGTTCATCCGCCTGGGCGAACGGAAGTCGTAGAGAATCCAGGCAAACGTGCCTTGGATATATCCTGTCCTGAGGATGCGTGCAAACTGGCGTTGGTAGACTGAGGCCTGCTTCTCCTCCGAGAAGAGGGCCTCTTTTGCATCATGGAAGCCTGACTTTGCCCCGGCCCCGAACTCAGTCACCAGTACCGGTTTCTCTTTCACCGAGTTGGCAAGCAGGGTCTCCAGCTTTGTCCAGTCCCCATCATACCAGCCGTAGTACTCATTGAGCCCGATAACATCCAGCTTCTCCTCCAGCCGATCTTCAATGCAAAGCTTAGCCTCATTGACCAGGCAGGCAGCTCCGATGAGACGGGAAGCGTCGAGAGCACGGGCCTGATCGGCCAGAGCTGACATGAAGGAGAGCCTTTCATCCGTATCAGGGTTCTCGTTGCCCACCGACCAGATGATGACACTGCTTCGGTTTCGGTCACGAACGATCAACTCGGAGAGTTGGTTTTGGGCACTTTCCAAGGTCTGTTGCTCGGCAAAGGCCAAGCCCCAGTAAACGGCTATTTCCTCCCACAACAGCAGGCCCAGCTCATCGGCAAGCTTGGCCATGAGGCGGTGGTGGGGATAGTGGGAGAGCCGGATGCAGTTGCACCCCAGGCTCTTCGCCTCCTCCAAGCTTCTACGAAGCAAGTTCTCATTGACGAAGCGGCCAAAGTCGGGATGGTCCTCATGCAGGCAGACACCCCGGAGGAACACCTCTTTCCCATTGAGTAGCATTGCTGTCGTCTCGGTCTTGATCAGACGCAGTCCGATCAGGTCTTCCACCCGATCCTCACCTGAGGTGAAGACAAAATGATACCGAACAGGGTCCTCCAGACTCCATGCCGTCCCCTTGAAGGGAACCAGCAGTGAGCCCTTCCCCTCCTCACAGCGCAGGGTCTCCTCAAGGCCCAATTCGGGACAGCTTACCTGCACAGAAACTGAAGAAGAGCACTCCACCTCGACAGAGAGGGCCTGCTCATCAGCAAGATGGACAAACCACCGCTTGATGAAAACAGCCGGCAGGGCAACGAGGGAGACCTCACGATAGATGCCCCCATAGTTGAACCAATCGGTATTGTCCGAAGGCACCGAGGTGGCAAGCCGTGAGTTGTTCACCGACAGCAGCAGATGATTGGCAGGCTCAAGGAAATCGGTCACTTCGACCGAGAAGGGAGTGGAAGACCCCTCATGGAAGCCCAGGTAGTGACCATTGAGAAAGAGATAGGCACGGTTGGCCACTCCCTCAAAGCAGAGCCAATACCGCTTTTGGGCTTCCTTGGTACAGGCAAACCTTCGCTGGTAGAGCATCGAGCCCTCATAAAACTCCCACTTGGGGGTGAGGGTGTTCCAGCAGGAGGGGACGGTGGTCTCCTGCCACCCCTCGAAGTCACAATCCTGTGGGGAAGCAACAGGTGGCTTGTACGCAAACCACCGTGCCCGAAGGCAGGTATCATACTGGTCAGGGCAGAGTTGCCACGCGCCATCGAGGCTGAGTGCCTCACGATTGCCGAGATCGATCAAGGTCTCGCTGGTGATGCGCTTCTGCTGATAGGGCTTGAGATATGCTTGGTTGTGCAAATGGTCGAGATAGATGGTTTCCATACCAAAAGGATACCATCACCAGTGGTGGTTTGCCATCCCGAGATGCCTACATTCCCTCAATACAAAGCAGGGCTTGGTCAAAGAGCCCCAGCTCATAGTAGAGATCTAGGATGGTGTAGCGATTGCGGATCATCTGCGCCCCAACCATGGCGCGCTTCAGATCCTCAAGGCTTGCATTGATCTCTCTGGGATGAACTGGACAGCCTACCAACTGCATCGCATGCTTCAGCTCCTGATAGGGAGGAAGCTGCTCTGTGATCCGCTCCTTAAGTGTGGGGAGCATGACGCTGATTGCCTTCCTCCTCTCCAGCAACGCATCCTCTTCCAAGAACTTGCTCTTGGCAATGGCGAGCGTCTGGTCGGCCACCTTCTCATCGGTGAAGAAGGCCTTCAGGGAAGCTTCTCGTTCCTCCCAGCGTTCGATGGGATTTCCGTAGCAGTCCCAGGTATCCAGATTGAGCAGATTCTCATAAAGAAAGACAGATGCCAACGTCCCTACGGCCACCTTGAAGCCGTGACTGACCGGCTGCCCATCCTTGCTCAGGTGTTCCATCTCCCAGATGTGGCTGATCAGGTGCTCAGCTCCGCTGGCAGGACGGCTGTCGTGCATGATCTGCATCGCAAACCCACTTGCAGAGAGGGCGTCGAAGAGCTGGCCGATGGCACGAGTCTCCCGCTTTGCAATACCCTGATGCTGCTGGTATACCTGCCTCAGCGGTTTCTGCACCATCGTCCAGACATCGTCGCGGATGGCCTGCAGACCCAAGAGATCTGCAAGAATCCAGTCCATACCAGCGGCAAACTTGGCCATACAATCCCCAAAGCCGCTTGCGATCATCTCGGAAGGCGATTCGCAGAGAATCTGGGTATCGGCAAGGACAACGGTGGGTGCTGCACAGGGAAGGGTCTGCTTGAACCCCCCGATAGAAACGGCAGCCCCGTAGGAGGTATAGCCGTCAACACTTGGAGCAGTAGCTACCACCATGTAGGGGCGATCGAGCTCAGAGGAGGCTCGCTTGGTGATGTCATTGAGGGTGCCCGAGCCGAGCACGACGGCAATACTGGTATCCATTTGCAGGCTCAACCGCACTTGGGCGATGGAGTGTTCATCCGCATAGGGCTGAGGATTGGCGGGGAAGACGAGCTGGCGCACTTCAATGCCCGATTGCTCAAGGCTTCTGGCAACGGCAAACCCCGCCACCCGTTGGGTGTTTCCGTCTGCAATCAGGAGAGCGGGAGAACGACCGAACGCCTCGACAAAGACCGAGCCAACTTTCTGCAGGGCCCCATTCTGTACCAGTGAGATCTTCGTATCCATCAGAACCTCCGATCCGAGCATACCACGGACTCTTGAGCGAGGAAAAGCACTGCGCTACACTGCCTGCATGACAGCACCAACCTTTTCCATCCTTGCCGATTCCATCTCCACCTTCAAAGGCTTTGTCCCTGAGGAGAATGAGCTCTTCTATCCCCGTGAAGGGGTCGATGTCACCTGCGTCGAACATACCTGGTGGCACCTCTTGATCCAGCGCACAGGTCTCAGGCTCCTGACCAACGAGTCCTACTCGGGCAGCAGAATCAGCTATACCGGTGTCCGTCCGCTCTCCTCCTGCTTCCAGGCTGAGAAGCGACAGAACCGGCTGAGCGGGGATCTGATCATCATCTTCGGCGGCACCAACGACTGGGGCCAGGCCGACCAACCGACCACAAAAGAAGTCTTTGCCGAGGCTTATGAGACCTTGGTCAGGGAGATGCTCAAGCGCCACAGCTCAAACGAGCTGTACTTCTGCACCCCGTTGCAGAGAACCGACCGGGCGCTGGATGAGCCGAACATGCACGGCTGGACCCAGCTCGAGCTTGCCCAGATCATCCGCGATGCGGTGAAGGCAGGTCCGAAAGCCCACTTGATCGACCTTGCACGAAAACCCATCTCCCTGGGGGACGGCTTGCTTGCTGACAACCTTCACCCTACCCAAAAAGGGATGGAAGCGCTCAGTTACTGGATGCAGGAAGGCCTAGGAGTGTAGCAGCACCGCTTCGCTCTGCTGACTTCGATGCCAACTCTGGAGGACGTTTTCACTTCGCATGTTCTCCAGGATGGTTGAGACAAGACCGAAGAGCTCACCTTCGCTTTGGTAGTCGGCGAGAGCGTAGAAGTTGATCCTGTTCTCGTTCATCAGCTTCTTGCAGGCAGCAAGCCTATTGGGGGCATGGACTGCAATTGACTTGCCCCCATTCTCCTTGACCAGCTTCATGCAGGGCACATCGGTCAGCCCATCCCCGATGTAGATCATATTGCGAAACGGAACACTGCGGTCCGACTCCTTGGTGTAGTCATTCAGTGCCTTGTCATCATAGACATCCAGCACACCCTTGTTGATGCGAAAAAGGAATTGGGTCTTGGCCGTATAGTTGACCGACAGCTTGGGCCAGACCGCTTTTCCCTGATCATCATAGAAGTACTCACAAGCATAGATGCGCTTGAAGACGGAACCGATGGCCGAACCCTCGATGATCTCCTTGAGCCCTGAGGAGATGATGTAGTGCTCGATGGAAAGTCCAAGCTTCTCTCCCACCGTATTGATGGCAGAGAACCACCCCTCCACCCCGGGATAGAACTCCAGGTCCCGGCCCAGCTCGACCAAGTCACTACGCTGGATCGGTTGGTTGCATCGTTTTGCCTCATCAAGCATGAGCTTGAGATAGCTGAGGATGCTGTCCATTCCCTGCGTGCGTGCCTGGTCGTTTGCCTTCTTCCAGAACTCCTCGCTGCTCAGTCCGAGTTTGGGGATGAAGGTGTACTCTTGCATATCCTTGGTGGTAAGGGTCTTGTCAAAGTCATACATCAAGGCGATGGTGGGTTGTTCTTGCATGGAATGAGTATACCACAACCACAGGACTGCCTACAGTACTTATTAGTTGACATATCAACCGTTTTACGGTATAGAGTGTTCCATGTATACCAGCCTTGCACGCTATCTGGCAATTTTGCACCGCCACAACCAACGTTACCTCAATCAGGTCCTCAAACCTTACAGCCTCACCAGCGGGGAGGTGGGCTTTCTCATGTCCCTCTACCAAGCCGAAGGACAGACACAGGAAGAACTCTCCACCGCCTTGGTCATCGACAAGGCCGCAACCGCACGGGCTTTGAAAGTGCTCATCGACAAGGGATTCGTCACCCGAACTCAGGATGAGAGGGACAAACGGTGCAACCGCATCCACCTTACCGAACATGCCAAAGCTTTGGAAGCAGAGCTTACCAACCGGGTACGCAGGTGGAACCAGAACCTGACAGAGCGCTTAGGCAAAGAATTGTACGAGCAGATTTGTGCACACCTGGCTTCAATACAGAAGGAACTGAGCTGACATGCAACAGATGGCTGAACACACAAACCCCTTGGGGACCGAACCTATTTTCAAACTTCTGATGCGCTTCAGCATCCCTGCCATCGTCGGGATGATGGTCAACGCCCTGTACAACGTCGTTGACCGCATCTTCATCGGCAACAGCCCGTCCATCGGGGCGAACGGCATCGCAGGCATCACCATCGCCTTCCCCATCATGATCATCCTCATTGCCTTGGGGGTGCTCTTTGGCATCGGAGGGGCAACCCTCTTTTCGATTCGCCTGGGTCAAAAGCGCAATGAGGAGGCCGAGGAAGTCCTCTTCACCTCCTTTCTCCTGCTCAGCGGAGGTGGCCTGCTCTTTCTTACGCTGGGACAAATCTTCATGCCCACCATCCTCAGACTCTTCGGGGCAAGTGAGCAGGTGCTCCCCTACGCATCCAGCTATTTGAGAGTCATCTTGATGGGTTCTGTCTTTGGCGTAACCAGCATGGGGCTGAACCACTTCATCCGTGCAGATGGAAATCCCAAGGTTGCGATGCTCTCGATGTTCCTCGGGGCTGGGACCAACATCATCCTCGACCCGATTTTCATCTACATCCTGGACTGGGGCATGGCAGGGGCGGCCTTGGCTACCATCATCAGCCAAAGCCTGTCGTTCATCTGGGTACTCTCTTACTTCTTGGGTAAGCGCAGCCGAGTCAAGCTCAGGCTGGGCAAGCATCGTTTCCGGCTGTCGGTGGTCCGCTCGATCATAGCACTGGGCTTTCCCCCCTTCACCTTGCAGATCATGTCCAGCATCCTGAATGTGATCCTCAACAAGACCCTCATCTTCCATGGAGGAGACTTGGGCATTGCCGCAATGGGTATTGTCCACAGCCTGCAGACCCTACTTTTCATGCCGGTCATCGGCATCAACCAAGGGGTTCAGCCGCTTATCAGTTTCAACTTCGGGGCAAAGCAGTACGACCGGGTCAAAGAGGCTGCCAAGCTCGGCATCCTCAGTGCTACGGCCGTGATACTGGTGGGGTATGCGGTTACCCAGCTCTTTCCCCGCACCATGGTGGGAATGTTCAACCAAGATCCAGCGTTGCTCAGTCTTGGGGTGTACGCCCTCAGGAGGTGGTTTCTGCTCACTCCCCTGGTAGGGTATCAGGTGATAGCAGGAAACTTCTTCCAGGCAATCGGAAAGAGCAAGATTGCCCTCACCCTCACCTTATCCAGGCAAGGGCTCTTCCTGATTCCAGCAATCCTACTCTTTGCACACTTCTATGGGATGCAGGGCATCCTCTGGGCCGCCCCGGTTGCCGATGCCCTTTCCACCCTGATGACCAGCCTTTTCTTCTTCCGAGGAATGCGTGACCTGGAGAAGAAGGCTGCCCACATCTAGCGAAGGCTCTCTGTCTTGGTGAAGACTTCCAGAAGTGGTTGCCACCACTCCTTGCCCCCCGATACCTCTCCGATGCCCCGGATCTTCTTGAGGCGGTAACGCACCAAATTGTCAAGCGGCTTGTTGCACAGCACATCCAAATCGCGGATGATCGTCTCCTTGATCGCCTGGGCGGTCTGCTCGGTGCTGCGTTCGGGGATGATGTCGTGGATGACCGAGAACTCCTTGAGATGGTGGCTGGTCATCTTCATCGCCTCGGCAGCTTCCTTCGCCTTGCTCGGATCGCGCAGCAGGATGGAGGCAAAGCCTTCGGGGGTGATGACCGAATACACAGCATGCTCGAGCATGTACAGCTTGTCCCCCACCCCGATACCCAAGGCTCCCCCGCTGCCGCCTTCACCGATGATGAAGCAAAGCACAGGTGTCTTGAGGGTGGAGAAGACTTTCAGGTTCTCGGCAATTGCCTGTCCGATGCCCCGCTCCTCAGCCCCAAGGCCTGGATAGGCGCCCGGTGTGTCGATGAAACAGACAACCGGACGGCCGAACTTCTCGGCCTGCTTGGCAAGACGCAAAGCCTTGCGATACCCCTCGGGATTGCTCATGCCGTAGTTGCACAGCACATTCTCCTTGAAGTTCGCACCCTTGCGGTTGCCGATGAAGGTGATGGCTCTCCCCCCCACCATGCCGATGCCCCCGATCATAGCCGGATCATCACCATAGAGGCGGTCGCCATGCAGTTCCATGAAGGAGTCACAAATGAGGTCTATGAAAGTCTTGGCACCAGGTCTTCCCTGCTGGCGGCTGCGCAGTACGCAGTCCCAGCTGGAGGTGCCTTCACAGGTATAGGAGGTTTTTACCACCGTCTCGATGGTATCGAGTGATTGTTTCAGATCAGCCATGGGCGGCCTCCTTTCTGGTGTGGGTCTTGATCAAAAAGGAGAGGGTCTGCTTCAGCTTGTCCCGGCTGACCAAGGCGTCGACAAAACCCTTGGACTGCTGGAATTCGGAGCGCTGGAACCCTTCAGGCAGCTTCTCTCGGATGGTGCCCTCAATGACACGGGGTCCGGCAAAGCCGATGATGGCTCCAGGCTCGGCAAGGATGACATCCCCAAGCATGGCAAAGGAGGCAGTCACCCCACCTGTGGTGGGATTGGTCAGCACCAAGAAGAGCGGGGTCTTCGTTTCCTCAAGCAGTGCGGCGGCACTGGCAGTCTTTGCCATCTGCATCAGAGAGAAGATTCCCTCCTGCATCCTGGCTCCACCGCTTGCGGTGAAGATGATCACCGGCCATCCGCGCAGGGCACCCTCGATCATCGCTTGGGTGATCTTCTCACCTACCACCGAGCCCATGCTTCCGCCCATGAAGGCGAAGGACATGATGGCGATGATGGCGTTGTCACCCTCGATCGTACAGCTTCCGATGGTCACCGCATCATTGAGGGAGGACTTCTTCTCGTTCTCCTTGAGCTTATCCTCATAGCCTGCAAGCGAAATGGGGTTTCGCGACCGCATCTCTGCAGACATCTCGACAAAGGAGCCTGCATCAACAATAAGTTCCAGACGCTGGGCTATGGTCAAGGGAAAATAGTGGTTGCAAGCGGGGCAGATGCGATAGGCATCCAACGCCACCTCTTTCTGGCAGTGGGGACAGAGATCAGGCATGTTTCTTCTCCTGGTCGCAGACCTTTGCATACAGGTCGGTACCAAAGCGTCCGCTGGTGAACGGCCTGCTGGCAATCAACAGCTTCTGCTCCTCAAGGTTGGTCTTCACCCCCTCGATTTCCACCTCAGCGAGGGCTCGCTGCATTACCGAAAGCCCTTGTTCACGGCTCGGAGCCCAAATGATGATCTTGGCGATCAGCGAGTCGTAATAGGGACTGAGGACAGAACCAGCCTCGAGGTAGGTATCGACACGAACATGGGGGCCGCTGGGCATGACGAACTTCTCGATCCGTCCGGCACTCAGGCCGTTGATGCGGCACTCCAGGGCATAGCCTGAGAGCTGCACATCCTTTTGGGAGAGCGAAAGGCTCTTGCCCTGAGCAATCTCAATCTGGGCACGAACCAGGTCGAATCTGCTGACCAGCTCGCTGACCGGGTGCTCCACCTGCAACCGTGCATTCACTTCCATGAAGTAGTAGGAAGAACCTTCTACCAAATACTCGACAGTTTCTGCCCCACGATAGCCCAATTCTTGGAAGAGCTTGACTGAATCTTCACACATCGCGCTTCTCAGGCTTTCGCTGAGGATTGGGG
>JAAYQY010000139.1 GCA_012519125.1 Spirochaetales bacterium | reverse complement strand
TCTGACGGGTTCTTGTAGTATAGGTTCCTTCGTTTCATTTTCCAAGAATGTGTGTTGAAAAATACAAATTCCAGGATACATAGGACTTGCTTGGATTCTTCTTCCACCTCTTGTCTTCATAACGCTTTTACACTTTTGACTATTTTTCGATACTGAGGTATCTTGTTATTCATGGACTACACCCTGGTAAATTTTTAACTCAGGGTCTTGTATTACAAGCAGTAACGACCTAGACCATTGGAGGAATACATGGACACAAAGGTACTTGCCGATGCAATTCGCATTTTGAGCATGGATGGAGTGCAAAAAGCAAACTCGGGACACCCGGGCGCACCCATGGGTATGGCTGACATCGCCGAAGTTGTATGGAGAAAGGCAATGCGCCACAATCCCAAGAACCCTGACTGGGCCAACCGTGACAGGTTCGTTCTTTCCAACGGTCATGCTTCGATGTTGCTCTATTCACTGTTGCACCTGACCGGGTACGACGTAACGCTTGAAGACCTCAAGCAGTTCCGCCAGCTTCACTCCCGTACCGCAGGTCACCCTGAGTACAAGCTCACCCCGGGTGTTGAAACCACCACCGGTCCTCTTGGCCAGGGTATTGCCAACGCAGTTGGTATGGCACTTGCTGAAAAGAACCTTGCAACCCAGTTCAACAAGGAAGGGTTTGAGGTAGTCAACCACTACACCTACACATTCCTTGGTGATGGCTGTCTCATGGAAGGCATCAGCCACGAGGCTGCTTCCCTTGCAGGTACCTGGAAACTCGGAAAACTCATCGCATTCTACGACAGCAATGGCATCTCCATCGATGGGGAAGTCAAGGGCTGGCTTACTGACGATACCGCCAAGCGCTTTGAAGCGTATGGCTGGCAGGTTATCCGCAATGTAAACGGGCATGACAGTGCTGCAATCGCCAAGGCTCTCGAAGAGGCCAAGGCCAATACTTCTGCTCCCTCTTTGATCATCTGCAACACCACCATCGGGTTCGGTTCCCCCAACAAGGGAGGAAAAGAGTCCTGCCATGGTGCACCGCTTGGTGCAGACGAAGTCGCTCTTGCCCGCAAGCAGCTTAGCTGGAAGTATGACGAAGCGTTCTTTGTTCCTGAGGAAATCTACCAGGCATGGGATCTGCGTGAGCAGGGTCAGGCTTATGAGAACGAGTGGAACACGCTCTTTGCTTCCTACAAGAAAGCCTACCCCGCAGAAGCTGCAGAGTTTGAACGCAGGATGAAGGGCGACCTCCCCACCGATTGGGAAGCAGCCTTCAACGAAGTGGTCAAACAGTGGCAGAGTGAGAGTGTGAAGGTGGCAAGTCGCAAGGCCAGCCAGATGACCCTCGACGTACTGGGCAAACTTCTGCCTGAGATGATCGGTGGTTCTGCAGACCTCTCTCCCTCGAACCTTACCCAGTGGAAGGGTGTACAGGATTTCGATCCTGAAACCGGCAAGGGAACCTACCTGCGCTTTGGTGTGCGTGAGTTCGGCATGGCTGCCGTTCTCAACGGTCTTGCCCTGCACGGCGGATACCTGCCGTATGGTGCAACCTTCCTGATGTTCATGGAGTATGCACGCAATGCCCTGCGCATGGCAGCCCTCATGGGACTGAGAAATGTGTATGTCTTCACCCACGACTCCATCGGTCTTGGTGAGGATGGTCCCACCCACCAGCCTGTTGAGCAGATCGCCAGCCTGCGCATGACCCCGAACATGGTTACCTGGAGACCTTGTGATGCTGTTGAGACTGCCTGTGCCTGGAAGAGTGCTGTCAAGCGCTCCAACGGACCTACCGCTTTGTTGCTCAGCCGCCAGAACCTTGCTCCCCAGGCACGAACCGATGAGCAGCTTTCCCTGATTTCCAAGGGTGCCTATACCCTGTATGAATCGGGTGCAAAGCCCCAGGTCATCCTGATCGGAACCGGCAGTGAAGTCTCCTTGGCACTCGAGGCTGCAAAGAAGCTTGCTTCCGAAGGCAAGGCTGTGCGTGTCGTTTCGATGCCCTCTCCTGAGGTCTTCGAGCAGCAGGATGCTGCGTACAAGGAATCGGTGCTTCCTGCTTCAGTGAAGGCCAGGGTTGCCGTTGAGGCTGCTTGGGCTGACTACTGGTTCAAGTATACCGGTCTGGAAGGCAAGATCGTCGGAATGAGAAGCTTCGGTGAGAGTGGTCCTGCCGAAAAGCTCTACGAGTATTTCGGTATCACATCCGACAAGGTCTACGAAGCTGCTGCTTCCTTGCTGTAGTATCTGAGTCATCTGCTATCTGCTGCCCGCTTTCTTAGGAAGGCGGGCAGTTTTGCATAGAGCCACTTTGCATCCTTCTTGCCCTCATTGACCAACATCTGCAAGAATACTACCAAGACCTGGGAGGGTTGCCCAATGCCTGACTATTACGAGCATCATGCCGATCTGTTTCTCTCCACCACCAAGGATATCGATATGGGAATGCAGTACCAGATGTTTTTGCCTTACCTTGATCCAGGTGCCCGTATCCTGGATGCAGGATGTGGCAGTGGACGGGACAGCCTTGCCTTCCTGACGCTTGGCTTTGTGGTGGAAGCCTTTGACCTGAGCCCCTCCATGGTGGAAGCAGCAAAGGCCCTGACCGGGCTTGAGGTACGTTGTCTTTCCTTCCAACAGATGGACTATGATGCAGAGTTTGACGGCATCTGGGCTTGTGCATCCCTACTGCATGTACCTAAGGCTGAGCTTGCAGAGGTGTTTGGACTGCTACACCGTGCCCTCATTGATGAAGGGATTCTGTATTGTTCGTTCAAACTGCGTGATACAGACTTCTCCCAGGACGGCAGACACTTCACCTGTTTTACTCCTGACTCCTTCCAAACCTTCCTGCACCAAGCAGGGGGCTTTTCCCTTCTCTTGCAGAAGCAAAGCAATGATGTTCGTCCGGGCAGGGAACATGAACTCTGGCTGAACGTTGTGCTTAGGAAAACACCTGCATCGAACCAAGCTCCAGAAGAGGCTGGATCCACTCCTCGCTGAGAGAGAGTAGGGTCTTGTGACCGGGATCGATCAGATGCTTCATGCAATACGAGAGTTTCACTTGGCCGTACCAGCGTTTGGGAATGGTTTCAAGGGT
>JAAYQY010000138.1 GCA_012519125.1 Spirochaetales bacterium | reverse complement strand
GCATGAGCGCGGCCCGAAGCCGTTGGAAAACGCTGTTCCCAAACGCGAGCCGAAGCGCAATGTCGGAGGCAGGGCTTTTGCCAAGCCCAAGGCGAATACGCCGGGAAACAAAGCTTCGGTGGACAAGACGCGTAAGCGGATTGAGAAACAGACCCAGAACCGCTCGGCCAAGAAGCGGGGTTAGGGATGGCGTTTCTTGTGGAACAGGGAATAAAGGTGCTGTGTCTGGATATTGACGGCACCCTCTATCCCAAACGTATGCTCAATGCAAGGATGATCAGATCCTCATTTCCTTCGTTGCGTCTTGCCATGGCCTTCAACTGGGCCCGTGCAGAGTATCGGAGGGTGCAGGAGGGGAAGCCGACTGAACCAGAGAATCGGGAAGGATTGCTCAAGCGCCAGGCTGTCCTGGTTGCCAGCCGTTTAGGGCGTTCAATTACTGAACAGGAAATCGTACGCACCCAAAAAGCGGTGGACAAGCAGTTTTATCAGGCTTGGGCACGCTCATTCCGATCCATCAAGGCTTATGCGGGAATGCGTGATGCCTTGGTGGAAGCAAAGCGGTTGGGGCTGTCCATTGCGGTTTTCAGCGACTTCCCTCTAGCCGACAAGTTGCAGACACTCGGTATTGCAGATCTGGTGGATTTGGCCATAAGCTCGGAAGAGAGTGGCTATCTCAAACCAAGTGCAAAGGCATTTGCCTTTCTGCTTGAGCGTCTGGACGTAAGAGCGGATGAGATTTTGTATATGGGGGACAGCTATTCCAAGGATTGCCAAGGATCCAAAAAGGCAGGAATGCACTCCTGCTTGATTACATCCTCCCGCAAGCGTATCTATGATGATGCTGATCTTGTAGTCAGCTCTTGGAAGGAGTTTGCTTCTCTGGTACTCTGATTCTTAGGAGGTGCGGTATGGGTCTTGAACTTCTGCTCCCGGTAGTCCTGTTTCTGATTACCTTGGTGATCATTTATCTGCTGCGTGCAGAGGACAAGAAAAATCATCGCCTCGACTTCGTCAAGCAACGGGTGCAGGCAATCATCAAGGACGTAGAGAACACCCGAGCACAGTTCAAGGATACCGCACAACAGGTAGAAGAGAAGATCAATCATAAGATTGATGCTTCAAACCAGATGCTGCTGAGAATTGACAATCAGCTCTCCGAGCTTGAGGTGCGCAGTGATGATTTGGCCAAGCTGCAAGGTGTGCTCAACACGTACCGCGACTCGCTTACCAAGTTGGGTGCCACCACCGCCCAGGTGGAAGCACGGGTTGAGCAGGTAAAGCAGGAAGCTACTCGCATCGAGCAAATCCAGAGTGTCATCGATGGCTTCGATACTCGGTTGGAGAATTTCAAGCAGAGTCTCCAGTCCATGATTGATGAGGCAGGTGATGCCATCCAGAAGCAGCAACTGCGGGTGAAGCAGTTGCTTGACAGCTCTTACGCCAAGCTTCAAGAGTATGAGAGTGAAGTCCAAGAGGTTGAGCGGGCCAATCAGGGACGCGTTGCTTCCCATGCAGAGACCTTGAAAAGCAATGAAGCTGCTTCGCTTTCCGTTCTTTCAAGCCAATTGGCAAAAATTCGCATGCTCGGAGACGAGAGTGAACAGATCATCGCACTCAACCAACGCACGTTGGAGGAACAGCGTGAGCTCTCATTCCAAGACATCAACGAGCAGAAGAAACAGTATGAGCTTCTGAAGCAGGAAATCGAAAAGACATTCATCGAGCAACAACAGCAGTTGGGCTCACTCTCCAAGTCGGTACAAGATCAGGCGATGGAAGCCTTCAGGCTCTACTCCGACCATTGCTCAACCGAGATGGAAGCAGTGTTCGCTCATACCATATCCAAGACAGACCAAGCCTTCCAGACTATGGTGAGAACGGTCACCTCCTTCATGCATGAGCTTGGGCAGCGGATGCAGCATGCCCAACAGGTGAGTAATGATCTTTTAGGTCGTGAACACGCAAATCTTCAGGCATATGCCGATGAGATCCAGTCTTTGACTCAACAACATGCGAATGCAGTGGAAATGCTTCGCAAGGGTGAACGAAAGCAAGAG
>JAAYQY010000137.1 GCA_012519125.1 Spirochaetales bacterium | reverse complement strand
GGTTCAGCTGTGGGTGAACTCAACCTATCGCCTCAAGATGACTGGCTCTGACACCTTGGTGCCGGTCAGCAGAAGCAGCACGGCTGCCTTGAAACAGTTCTTGCACCTCTTGTAACCGAACGCTCGGTCTTGTTCTTCCACTCATGTAGGAAATTTGACATCTCATGCAGTTGAGCACACGCCTTCTTTGAAGTTCTGCTACAGTACCTCCGAAATCTGCAAAGCAGGGATAACCCTGCCTTTTTGGAGTCAAGGAGGAATCATGGCTAGTTTCTTGCTGTCATTGGTGTTGCTGGTAGTAGGGTATTTCACCTACGGTGTAGTGGTCGAGCGGGTGTTCGGTATTGATACCAAGCGTATCACCCCCGCAGTCGCACTCGAGGACGGAGTCGACTATGTCCCCATGACCTGGGGAAAGATCTTTCTGATCCAGTTCCTGAATATCGCCGGCTTGGGCCCGATCTTCGGAGCCGTCATGGGTGCGCTGTTCGGTCCGGCTGCCTTCCTCTGGATCGTTTTCGGAACCATTTTTGCAGGCGGGGTGCATGACTACCTCTCGGGTATGATGAGCATGCGCCATGACGGAAAGAGCATTCCCGAAGTGGTGGGGATGTACCTTGGAAACGGGATGCGCCAAGTCATGAGGGTATTCTCCGTCGTGCTTCTTGTTTTGGTGGGAACCGTGTTTATGGCAGGGCCTGCAGGGCTTCTCGCCAATCTGGGCTTTTCCGGCATCTTTGCCAACAAGTTCTTCTGGGTTGTCGTGATTCTTGTCTACTATTTCATTGCAACGGTGCTTCCCGTCGATAAGGTCATTGCCCGATTCTACCCCGTGTTTGGCATCGTGCTCTTGATCATGGCAGTTGGCGTCGGTTTCATGCTGGTGGTCACCAAGGCCCCGATTCCCAATATTGCGTTCGTCAACATGCACCCGACCGGCATGCCCATCTGGCCGATTCTCTTCATCACCATCGCATGCGGAGCCATCAGCGGGTTCCACTCCACCCAGTCGCCGCTCATGGCCCGTTGCTTGAGCAATGAGTCCTATGGCCGCAAGGTCTTCTACGGTGCCATGGTAGGTGAGGGTATGGTAGCTCTGGTATGGGCAGCAGCAGCCATGGCTTTCTTCCCCAACGGCATTGCCGGTCTGAATGAAGTACTGGGTCAGGGTGGAGCAGGCTTGGTGGTCAACAAGATCTCCATGGGCCTGCTTGGTCCCATCGGCGGTGTGCTGGCCATGCTGGGTGTCATTGCTTGCCCGATAACCAGCGGTGATACTGCCTTCCGCAGCACCCGCCTGATCCTGGGCGATATGTTCTCGATCGAGCAGAAGGGAATGAAGAACCGCCTGCTGCTTGCCATTCCCATCCTGGGCATCGGGTTCGCGCTCAACTTCATCGACTTCACCATCATCTGGAGATACTTCGCTTGGTCGAACCAGACCTTGGCAACCATCGTTCTCTGGACCGGAGCTGTCTACCTGCATGAGGAGAAGCGCTCCCACCTGATGGCCAGCGTACCCGCAGCCTTCATGACTGCGGTGGTCACCACCTACATCCTGCAGGCTCCCGAAGGGTTCTCCCTCCCGACTTCCATCAGCTATCCCATCGGCATCGTGGCGGCAGTTGCAGCTACCCTTGCGTTTGTGGTCTATCTGAGAAAGCAGCCGGCCCGACTGGGTGTTGTGCGTCACTAAGTTCACAAGTTCATCAGCAGGACACAGGTGCCCTTGGTATCTGTGTCCTGCTATTCATTTTTCTCTCTCCTGTCCTTCTCTTTCAAAGCAGCCAATCTGAGGCTATGCTGGAAGCATGGATGAAGCTTTGCTCCACTTCTTCCCTTCTCTTGACCGCTCCCTCTTTGTGGACAGCGCGTATAAAGCGTTTGCAAAGCTCGACAGACCCTTGCCC
>JAAYQY010000136.1 GCA_012519125.1 Spirochaetales bacterium | reverse complement strand
GCCCTCAAGGCCAGACACTCGACCTTGATTCCACCCAAACAGAGGTGGTTATCGGGAATCTTGCTATCGGGACGTGGAATCTTCATGCCAAAGCCTATAACAGTGAGGGAATCCCATTGGTCGAGGGGCACGTGGAAACACTGCTCTCAAAGGTAAGTCCTGCCACAACGCTGTTGCTCTCAACTCTGGTAGGCATGGGAAATTTGGACGTAGCCATTGCTTGGGACCCTAATCAGGTTGCAAGTGATGTGCGCCTTGAGGTGACCCTTCTCAACCAAGCAGGAGAAGCGTGCAGCTTACCCTCTGCCGTACTCGATAAGGATGCAGGAACGACGGTCATTGGGTCGGAGCTGGAGGCAGGATCCTACCTCTTGCAGCTTCGCCTTTTCAGCCAGGAAGTGTTGGTCAGTGGAGCAACCCAGGCGTTGCGTATCCTTGATCAGACTACCTCTGATGCAGCGATTTCTATGGTAATCGGGGACCTGTCGACAAAATTCGAGCTGCTGCTCATCAACAACACGATGCTGCCGATCGAAGGTTCCATCACCTGTTCCCCCGCCTCCCCTTCAGCAGGAGAGCAGGTTACGCTCACCTACACGCCAACCAATCTGGACGCTGAGCTCACTGTCAGCGACCTGAAAATCGATTGGTATTGTGAAGGAGAGTTGATACAGGCCAATTCACGTACCGTGAACACCGTTCCTGATGCAGGAACCCATCGGTATGATGTTATTGCTCATCACGAGAAACTGGGAAGTCTGGGCAGTTCAACCGTCTTGGTGACCATGCCTTACGCACCCTAAGTCTCTTGGAGGGCGGGAATGAACCAGGCGGGCATCGGGGTGGGACGAAGCGTCTCAGTGTTGATGGCCGCCACCCGCACCAAGAGCGTGCAGAGCACCTCATCGGAGCGCATCACCGTCTGACGGAACACCAAGGAGAATCGTTTAGCACTCTCCAATTCGGTCCTGACTTCCAGCATATCGTCCAGCATGGCCGGCTTCTCGTACTCTACGGTGATGGACTTCACCACGAAGGCAAGCTTCAGCTTGGCGTTGAGGGAACTCTGGGAACCCTCAAGGCCATGCTTGCTGCCGATCTCCCTGAGCATTTCGGTTCGGGCATGCTCGGCAAAGTCCAGATATCTGGCGTGGTAGACAATGCCTCCGCAGTCGGTATCGCTGTAATAGACACGAATCGGGAAGCTGAACATCAGACCTCCACCAGGGCGCCATCGAAGCGAAGGGTCGCCACATAGTCATCATAGGTCTGTGCCCGCCTGATCATGACCACCGATCCATCCCGTCTGAGCAGGTACTCTGCACTTCTGAGCTTGGCATTGTAGTTGAAACCCATGCTGTGCCCGTGAGCGCCGGTGTCATGGATGACCAAGACATCACCCTTATCCACCTTCGGCAGCTTGCGGTCGATGGCAAACTTGTCGTTGTTCTCACACAATGAACCCGTTACATCGTAGAGATGATCTGCCTCTTCGTGTGCCTTTCCCAACACCGTGATGTGATGGTAGGAACCGTAGAGTGCGGGACGCATGAGATTTGCCATCGAGGCATCGACGCCTACATACTGCTTGTATTTTTCGGTTACATGCAGAACCTTGGTCACCAAATAGCCGTAGGGCCCGGTGATGACGCGGCCGCATTCGAAGACTATTTGCAATGGAGCAAGACCAGCAGGAACGATGATCGACTCATAGAGAGCCTGCATCCCCTTGCTGACTTGTGCCAAGTCCATCGGCTCCTGATCAAGGCGATAAGGAATGCCGATGCCGCCACCCATGTCGATGAACTCAATGGTTACTCCTGCCTCTTGCTTGATGCGTACGCACAACTCAAACAGCATGCGAGCGGTCTCCACAATGTAGGAACCGTCAAGTTCATTGGATGCCACCATGGTATGAAGGCCGAAGTGCTTTACACCTTTCCCTTTCATGATCTTGTAGCAGTCAACAATCTGGGAGGAAGTCACTCCGTACTTTGCCTCAACCGGATTGCCAATGATCGCATTGCCTGTCCGATCCGGACCTGGGTTGTAGCGAAAACAGATGGTTTCTGGCACCGTGCCCAAGGCATCTTCAAGCGCCTGGATGTGGGTAATGTCATCAAGGTTGATGATTGCCCCCATCTCATAGGCAGCCTTGAACTCCTCGGAGGGAGTATCGTTGCTGGTGAACATGATCTTGCTTCCACTGATCCCACTTGCCTTGCTGAGAATGAGCTCTGGCAGTGATGAACAGTCTGCACCGAATCCTTCGGCTGCAAGCAGCTTGAGGATGGCAGGATTGGGACAAGCCTTGACTGCATAGTAGTTGCAGAAGCCGGGTGCCCAGGAGAAGAGTTTCTTCAGGGAACGGGCTTGCTCAACGATGGCCTTCTCATCATAGAGATGAAATGGAGTGGGTAGCTGGTATGCCAGCTCAAGCAGTTCACCATGGCCCAAGGGAAGGGTTTTTTGACTCATATCTTCAAATTCTCCTCAATCATCCGCATTGCTTCAACCACCTGTTCCCGATGGCCGTAGGAAGAAACCCGTACAAAATGACGTCCCGCAGGACCAAAGCCGCTTCCGGGAGTGACCACCACATGACAAGCGTCGAGCAAGAGGTCGAAGAAATCCCAGCTCTCCATCCCGTTGGGGGTTTTTGCCCAGATGTAGGGGCTGTTCACCCCACCATAAACCGTCAGCCCAACGTTCGTCAAACCCTCTCGAATGATGCGCGCATTTTCCAGATAGTATGCAACCAATGCCCTGCTCTGCTCATAGCCCTCTCCATGTAGTGCTGCATAGCCACCCTTCTGGGCGATGTTGCTTGCACCATTGAAGAACGTGCACTGCCTCCGGTTCCACATTGCATTCAGGACCCCTGGCTCTGCGTTTTCACACTCGAGTTCCTTGGGTACGATTGTCCATCCAAGCCGTACCCCGGTAAATCCGGAAAACTTGGAGAAGCTGTTGATCTCCACAGCGCAACGCTTTGCTCCCTCAACCTCAAAAATGGAGCGAGGATACCCTTCTTCGGTGATGTATTCACTGTATGCGCTATCAAAAATGATGACGCTCTTGTGTTCGATTGCGTAGTCGACAAAGGCCTTCAGCTGGTCATAGGTAGCAACAGAACCGGTTGGATTATTCGGGCTGCACAAGTAGATCAGGTCAACTTTCTGCTTCGGCGGGGTTGGAATGAAGCCGTTCTCCTCGGTGCTGGAAAGATAGACAAAGCCGTCATAACAGCCTCGTTCCTTGTTGAAAAGACCGGTACGCCCTCCCACCACATTGCTGTCGACGTAGACAGGATAGGCTGGGTCTTGGATAGCCACCACATTGTCAGAGCCAAAGAGGTTCTGGATGTTGGCAGCATCACTTTTTGCCCCGTCACTGACGAAAAACTCAGTGCTTTGCAGCTCTACACCCCATCGTTTGTAGTACGAGACCAATTCGTCCCTCAAATAGGTGTCTCCCTGCTCATCTCCATACCCGGTGTAGGTGTTTCGGTTCCCAAGGCTGTCAATTTTCTGTTTCATCGCATCGCATACAGCCTGAGGCAAGGCTTCCGTGGTATTACCGATGCCAAGACGCAGTACCTTTGCCTCTGGATGTGCCTTCTGCCAAACTGCTGTTCTGCGTGCAATCTCGGGAAAGAGGTAGCCGCTGGCCAATTTCTGAAAGTTTGTGTTGATTGTAGCCATGGTCCTTACCTCCTGGTGATGGCACCGAGTGCCTCGAGCTTGTCCAATTCCGCATAGAGAAGATGACGATTCTCCTCATTCTCAAAGGTACACATCGGAAGGCGGAACGACTCTTCGCACCAACCATACCGAGCCATTGCAGTCTTGATCGGTATCGGATTGGTCTCCAAGAAACAGGCCTTGAAGAAACCACTCAGATTTGCTTCCATCGCTCTTGCTGCCTCAAAATGCCCATCAAGCGCAAGATGAACCATCTTGGAGATGTACGCCGGGCAGATGTTCGAGCCGACGGAGATCACGCCATCACCACCACTCTCGATCAGGGGAAGGGAGAGATTGTCGTCTCCGCTGAGCACATGAAACTTGCCGTGGGTGGCCTCGATGACATCCTGCATCTGCTTGAGGCTTCCGCTGGCTTCCTTCACCCCTACGATGTTCGAGCATGCGTCACTGAGCGCCTTGACGGTTTCGGTTTCGATGTTCACTCCGGTTCGGCCCTTGATGTTGTAGAGAATGCACGGGATGTCGACGCTTTCAGCAATCGCCTTGAAGTGGAGGAACAAGCCTCTCTGGGTTGGCTTGTTGTAGTAGGGGTTCACCAACAGAACAGCATCAGCACCCACCTGCTGGGCATGGCGGCTGAGCCTGATCGCCTCGGTGGTAGCGTTCGAACCAGTGCCGGCGATGACCGGGACCCTGCCGTTCGCAAACTTCACCGTGAGGGCAATTACCCTGTCGTGCTCGTCGTGGCTGAGGGTCGGGCTTTCGCCGGTGGTCCCGCAGGGGACCAACCCATCTACTCCACTTTGGATCTGGGCCTCGATGATCTCTTCAAGCCGCTGCTCATCCAGATTGTCCTTCTTGGTGAATGGGGTGACCATGGCGGTGAAAACCCCTCGGAAACTGATCTCTCTCATATTGATCTCTCCACGGATAGGTATACATCCTCAAGCATGTCATCGAGGGTAAAGAAACCCTTTCGCCCATCGGCTATCCAGAACGCGGAGCGTACGGCGCCAACGGCAAACCCTTCTCGCGAACGGGCGCGATGGGTCAGTTCGATGGTATCCTGGGGACTGTCAAAATATACGGTATGGGTACCTGGTACCCATCCGCCACGTACGGAAGCAAGG
>JAAYQY010000135.1 GCA_012519125.1 Spirochaetales bacterium | reverse complement strand
GGCCAGGGTGTTTCTATTCTGGATTGAGAACGCAAGCCTGCCGGCTGCAAAACTGAGCGACCAGTCCGCCACAGGGCGCTGCAAGAAGGGATTCACCTCATGTTGGCGATAGCTGGTCGTTGAAATCTCATCCAGATACCGCACGGTGGCCAAAAAGGAAGTCTCACTCCGCCCTTCCAAGGCAAGAAGTGCCGGGTTGGCTGCAAAGGAATCAGGAAAATAGTCCAAGGCAAGGCCTGCATCAGCCATGGCCCAGGAGGAACTTGAGGAGTTGTCCAGCGGGAGCGCCCACAGAGATGCCGCACCGACCAGAGCAACAGCAAGAATTCCCATCCATCGTTTCATCCGCGCTTCTCCCTCCCATCCAGCATAGCAAATAATTGCAGTTGAAGATACCAGTACTTGGTGCAACTGGGCAAACCTTCCTATTGTTCTCACACCACTTGTGCTGGTACCATAGGGTCATGAAAACGTTACGCTCCTTATTGGAGGCTGTGGGCATCACCGATACGCGTGTTCCCCAAGACCTCATGATTCAGTCCATCTGCCAGCACTCCAGAGATTGTACACCCAATTCAGTCTTCTTCGCCTTCAGTGGTCTCCATACCGATGGGTTGCTGTACGCAAAAGAAGCGGTGGAACGAGGGGCGGTGTGCATCATCAGCGAACAGAGCATCCCACGTGATCTTGAGAACAGGGGTTTGTACTGTTACACAGTGTCACAAGGTCATAGGATTTTCGCCCTCATGTGCGCCGAGTTGCATGACAATCCACAGGACAAGCTTTCGGTCATCGGGGTAAGCGGAACCGACGGCAAGAGCACCACCTGCGACTACCTGTATCAGATGCTCAAGGCCAATGACGTCAAAGCGGGGGTGCTGACCACCGTCAGCATGGATGACGGCTCGGGCAAAATCGACTCGCCCTACCGCCAAAGCACCCCTGAACCCGACCAGTTGCAGGCCTTTTTGGCACGCTGTGTTGAAAACAAGGTCTCCCACGTAGTGCTTGAGTGCACCAGCCATGCTCTGAGCAAACAGTATGACCGGCTTGCGGGAATCTCCTTTTCTGCGGCCATCATCACCAAGGTCACCAGTGAGCACCTTGAGTTCCACCACAGCCTTGAGGAGTACGCCCAAGCAAAGGTCAATCTGGTCAAAGCCCTCAAGGAAGGAGGGCTTTTGGTGACCAGTACGGACAACAACCGGTATCAGATCTTCATCGATGCACTGAGCGACTCATGTTCGGCCATGGTTCTGGGAAAGGACATTCCCATGCGCATCGAGTTCATGGGGTACCAAGGGGTGGTCGTAGAAATCTACGGCCAGCACCTGCTTACTCCCCTGCTTCTGCCCAGTCTTGCCACCAATGCCCTGCTCGCTGCTTTCACCGCCAGCCACCTGCTCAACAAGGAGCCAAAGAGTCTCTTGCATCTGATAGCGCACCTCCAGCCGGTGAAGGGAAGAATGCACCTCATCGAGAATAAGCTTGGAATCAGGGTGATCATTGACTTTGCCCATACAGCCGATGCCTATGAGGGAGTCTTCTCCTTTGCCAAGAGAACCAGCGAGGGGGGCGATATCATTGCGGTGTTCGGTTGTGCTGGAGAACGCGACAGCACCAAGCGCCCGGCTATGGGAAAGATTGCCAACAAGTACAGTTCGGTGATCATCCTTACCGAGGAAGATCCCCGCAAGGAGGGCAATCAAGCCATTTTCTCCGACCTGAGGTACCTGATGCACAATCCCCTGTGCACCATCTGGGAGATTGAAGACAGACGCATGGCCATTCATAAAGCTGTTTCCATCGCCCAAAATGGCGATACCTTGCTCTTTCTTGGCAAAGGCCATGAGAAGAGCATCGAGCGTTCTGATGGCAAGATTGCCTGGGATGAAATCGCAGAAGTCCAGACGGTGTTGCTTAAAGAGGAGCAGAGAAGAGGATGCGAGTAGCACTGTTGTATGGTGGGCGTTCAGCTGAGCATGATGTCTCCGTTTCCAGTGCCATCGCCGTCCATCAGGCCCTGCTGGAAGCCAACCATGAGGTGATTCCCATCGCCATCACCTTGGAGGGGAAATGGTATAAGCAGACAAAGAGCCCAGCAAAGGAGATGGAGAGAACCACTCCGCTTTCCATCAAACCCGGTGAGGGCATCTTTCTTGGAGAGTCGAACCTTGCAGTGGATGCTGCTTTTGCCACCACACACGGCTATGGTGGCGAAGATGGGAACCTGCAGGGACTCTGCATGCTGGCAGGTATTCCGCTCGCCGGCTGTGACACCGTCTCCAGTGCCATCGGGATGCACAAGGACCTTGCCGCCCGCCTCTTCAACAGCCATGGCATCCCCACCGTTGCTACGGTGGTGCTTGACCGATTTCACCTGCTCGACCTGCAAGCCTACGTCATGGACCAATTTGCCTCTATAACAAAACAGTTGGGTCCCCATCTGTTCGTGAAACCGGAAAATGCGGGCTCTTCGGTGGGGGTGAGGGTTCTCAAGCATGCCCAGCAGGAAACCTTGGTGGAAGCGCTTCGCTACGCAGCCCTCTTCAGTGAGCGTGTACTGATCCAGACCCTGATCGAGGAGGTGCAGGAGGTTGAGTGTGCAGCCCTTCGCACCAAAGATGGAAAGCTGGTCATCGCAGGACCTGCAGCAGTGATAGACCCCGCCAAGCAGGAACAAGGGTTCTTGAGTTACGAGCATAAGTATGGAACCAGCAACACTGCATACCTCCAGTTGCCATCAACGGTGGATGAAGAATCAGCAAAAGCAATCAGACGCTATGCCAGACAGGCTTTTTCTGCGATCAAGGCGGACGGATATGCCCGCATTGATTTCTTCCTTGCAAAAGAGGGAATCTTTCTCAATGAGATCAACACCAGCCCGGGCATGACACAGACCAGCCACTATCCAAAACTGATGGCAAGCATCGGCTACAGCCTTTCTGAGGTGCTCGACCACCTGCTCTTCGATGCCCTCAACCGGGCGGGACAGGAACGAGGGCGCATCTACCGCCCTCCCACGTGTTAGGTGCGTATGGAACAGGTCTTCTTTCATGTCGATATGGATGCGTTCTATGCTGCAATCGAGGTTTTGGATCATCCTGAATATCGTGAGGCGTGTCTCTTGATTGGAGGATTGGGAAAGCGTTCGGTGGTAGCCACCGCCAGCTACGAAGCCCGCAAGTTCGGCATCCATTCCGCCATGCCCATGGCCCAAGCCCTCCGCCTCTGCCCCCATGCACTTGTGGTCAGACCCCGCATGGAGCGCTATCATCAAATGAGCTGCATGGTCATGGAAATCCTCAAGCGCTTCAGCAGCTCTGTCCAGCAGATATCCATCGATGAGGCGTTTCTGGACATGACGGGAACCCAACGCCTCTTCGGTATTCCCCGCGAGGCTGCAAAGCTGCTCAAGCAAGCCGTCCACGATGAGACCGGGCTCACCATCTCGGTGGGCATCGGGCCCAGCAGGTTCATCGCCAAGATGGCCAGTGACTACGACAAGCCGGATGGGCTTTGCAGGGTTTCGGTGGGAAAGGAGATTGCATTCATCGATGCGATCGGATTGAAGAAGCTTTGGGGGGTGGGAAAGGTCACCCAGCAACTGCTTGCCAGACACCACATCTCCACCACAGCAGAACTTCGCAGCTATCAGGAGTCCACCCTGCAAACCCTTTTCGGTTCAAGCATGGGCCACTATCTGTACCAAGCATGCAGGGGTATCGATCCAGGGATCTTCTCAAGCGAAGCGAAGAGCCACTCCATCTCGACCGAGACAACCTTTGCAGACGATATCCGCGATGAGGAGACGCTGCTTGAAGTCTTGCTCTCCATGAGCCATGAGGTGATGTTTCGATCCCTTGATGAGCAGCAGATAGCCAGAACCGTCTCCCTGAAGCTCCGATTGCCGGACTTCACCACGTTCACAGTCCAGACAACCCCCCAAGCCACGCTCTACAGCGCTGAGCAAATCTATCAGATAGCCAAGCACCTGCTGGCCCAGAAGTGGAGCGAAGGCAAGCCGGTACGACTCATCGGCCTCGCACTCCAAGGGCTGTACAGTGGAACACGCCCACTGCAGGAAGAGCTCTTTGAGGACCCGTACCAGAAAAAACGCAAGCTTGAGGAAGTGGTGCTCTCCCTGCATAAACAGGGAAAACAAGTAATCAAAGCAGCCAACCTACCCTCCAAGGAGGAGTAAAGCGTCCTCAAGAGGCACCATATCCTTGCCAATGCAAGGGTATGTTTTTCTCGCACACAGAATCTCCTAGTACTTTACTATCTTTTAAAGTTTGCTTACTATGGAAGCATCCATCATACCAAAATTCCATATAGGGAGTATCTCAGTTGGTAAAGAACAAACCACTACGCATCCTCTTGATGATTTTCGGCCTACTCTTCACGGCAATAGGAGCCATCGGCATCGTGCTTCCCGTACTTCCCACCACCCCGTTTGTCCTGCTTGCTGGCTTTCTCTTCTCATTCTCCAGCAAAAAGCTAGGGACATGGCTGGAGAGAAACAAGACCTTCGGGCCCTACTTGCGCCATTGGAAGGATGGGTCCGGCATACCCAAGGCAGTGAAGATCAGGGTCTTGGTCATGCTGTGGATTGGCCTGGTGGTCACCTTCTTCCTGGTTGCTGAGGTGAAGCTGATCCTCATGCTCTGCGTAATCGGAAGCCTGGTGACTGTACATATCGTCACCATCAAGCCCAAGCAGCTGGAACAGACCAAAAATGCTTGCTAGAGCGATGAGGACATGCTCTACTGGGTGAAAGGGAGCACATGCATGGCACAAGGCAAGATACGACGTTCAGTGTACATCGGCTTGGGATTTCTCTGCCTTGCATTGGGTTTCATCGGCATACTCCTGCCGATTTTACCTACCACCCCGTTTGTCCTGCTCGCTGCAATCCTCTTTTCGGCATCAAATCCTGCCTTGGCAAAAGCTCTGGAACGCAACAGCACATTCGGGCCATACATCCGTCACTATCGTATGAAAACCGGTGTTCCGCTTGCAACCAAGAAGCGGGGGCTTGCCTGGCTCTGGGCGAGCCTGATCATCTCAGCTTTGATCGTCCGCACCCCGATGGTTTGCATCATTTTGCTGGTTGTCGGCATCAGCGTGAGCACGCACATCCTCCTGCTCAAGACAGCCTCAGCGGCTACTCCTTCTCCCCAAACCGAAGAGCAGAGCCTCACAGCTTGCCAGCAAGATGAGGAGCGCAAGCTGCATCAGCGGCATCCAAGCCAAGCCGATCCAGTTCCCCAGAAAACCGAACAAGGGGGGTGAGAGGGTACTGCCTGTATAGGCAGATGCCATCTGAAGCCCGATGATTTTCTGACTATTCTCCCGCCCAAAGTGGTTCGGGGTTTCATGAATCATAGCTGGGAAAATGGGTGCACACCCAATTCCCATCAGAAGCAAGGAGAGCCCTGAAACAGCGAGGCTTGAGTAGTGGAGAAGCCCAATGCTGACCAAGATCAGGGCAAACCCACTGAAGATGAGGGTGGTGTTGGAAAGGCGATAGGAGAAAAAGCCACTTGCCATTCTCCCAGAGGTAATACCCAAGAAGAAGAGCGAACCGTAGAACGCTGCTTGTGCTGGTTCAAGACCCTTCACTTCAACAAGGTAACTG
>JAAYQY010000134.1 GCA_012519125.1 Spirochaetales bacterium | reverse complement strand
TTCCAATGGCAAGCATCTCATCGGTAGCATTGAACCAACCGAGCAGCACATGCGGCAGGAAGGTGAAGACCAGGAAACCCGCGGTCATGATGCTCAGGGAAACCACCATTCCCACTCGGATTGTCTGGGTGATGCGCTTGGGTCGTTTCGCCCCATAGTTGTACCCGATGACCGGTATCATGCCGCTATTCAGACCGAAAATCGGCATGAAAACAAATGATTGCAGACGGAAATAGATGCCAAAGACAGCAACTGCACTGGTGCCGAAGCCGATGAGAATCTTGTTCAAACTGGTAGTGAGAATGGTTCCGATCGCTTGCATGATGATGGAGGGCAAGCCTACTGCATAGATATCCTTCACCGTCTGCTTTTTCAGGCGGAAGGAGGCCTTGGTCAGTCTGATTTCCCTATTCTTGCGCACATAGTGGATGGCAAGCAGTGCAGAGACATGCTGGGCGAAGACGGTGGCAATCGCGGCCCCAAGGATGCCGAGTTCGGGAAAGCCGAAGAGACCGAAGATCAGGATGGGGTCGAGGATGATGTTCACGATCGCCCCGGTGCTCTGGATGATCATGGGATGAAATGTGTCGCCTGTCCCTTGCAATATCCTTTCACAGGTGATGTCAATGAAGATGGCCAGCGAGAAGAAGAGACAGACAGCGATGTATTGTGTTCCCATAGCTATCAGGGTTGGGTCATCGGAGAAAAAGCTGATGAAGGGCTTGGAGAAAAAGAGGCCGATGATGGCGAAAAAGACCCAACTGATCACCGAGAGAGTGAGCCCATTGCCGCTCGCCATCCGCGCTCCTTCGATATCCCTCGCCCCAAGCTTTCGTGAAAGCAATGAATTGACACCGATGGAAGTTCCGACGCTTACTGCGATGAGCAGGTTCTGCAGTGGAAAGGCGAGGGTGACCGCAGTCAGGGCATCCTGGCTGTAGTGGGAGACAAACATACTGTCCACAATGTTGTAGAGCGCTTGCACCAGCATGCTCAGCATGACGGGAAACGACATGGACAACACCAGTGAGGGGATCGGTCTAACCCCCATCTTATTTTCTTGCAACTGTTGCATGGTATTCCTTTCTATCTCGTATGAGAGGCTTCAGTAATACCATACCCTGACAAGTGTGTAAAGGTGCATCACTTCAGCTGGTTTGGAGGTAGGCTTCTGCCTCTGCCTGCCCCTTTTGCTCATCAACTTTCCTCAAGAGCAGGAATCCTCCCACAAACAGCAGGATCAGGCTGAGGATGCCCATACGGGTCGAGCCGGTGATGAGGGTGACAATGCCCATCAGTGCCGGTCCAATGATGGCTGCGAACTTGCCCAGCATATTGAAGAAGCCGAAGAACTCCGCCGAGCGTTCCTTGGGGATGAGACGGGTGTAATAGTAGCGCGAGAGGGCTTGGATACCGCCTTGGAAGAGCCCGATGCAGATTGCCAGAAGATAGAAGTGCAGCACCTTTGTCATGAAGAAGCCGAGGATGGCGATGATGATGTAGGCTGCAATGGCAACCATGAGAGCCTGGCGGACTCCGATGCGCTTGCCGAAGGCCGAATAGCCGAGGGCTGCAGGGAAGGCTACGAATTGGGTGATCAGGAGGGCGATGATCAGCGAGTCACTGGGAAAATCAAGGCTTGAACCATAGTTGACTGCCATACGGATGATGGTATCCACTCCATCAATGTAGAGCCAGTATGCAGCAAGAAAGAGGGCGATGGTCTTCAGTTTCCTGAAGCTGCGGATTGTTTCGGTTGTGACATGCAGGCCCTTTTTGATGGATTGGCTGAGTGTAAGCTCTTTTGCTCTCTGCTCCTCCTTGACCAGCAACAGAAGGGGGATGGTGAAGGCCACCCACCAGATGCCGACGATGACAAAGCTGATCTTGATGGCACTCTCTTGGCTTCCAATGCCAAACCAAGAGGGGTTGAGGTACATCAGCACATTCACCAAGAAGAGCAGGCCTCCTCCGATATACCCCAACGAATACCCAAGAGATGAAACGAAATCGACCTTTTTTTCGGAAGCAACAAAGGGCAGCAACGCATCATAGAACGTGTTGGCTCCACTGAAACCTACCACTCCAAGTGAGTAGAAGAGCACTGCGAGCGGCCAAGACCCCGCTGATAAGATGTACAGGCTGGCAGTCATGACCGAACCAAGCAGAGCAAAGAATGCAAGAAGCCGTTTTTTGTAGCTTCCCCAGTCCGCAATTGCTCCTAAAAAGGGTGCAAGGAGGGCGACGATGAGAGACCCGAGTGAGTTGGCAAACCCCAGATAGAATGTACCCTGTTCAGTGCTGGCTCCCACTGCCCAGTAAGCGGTGAAGAATACCGGAAAAAAACCTGCCATCACCGTGGTGGCAAAGGCACTATTCGCCCAATCGTATAATGCCCAGGCAACTATCGATCGTTTTGAGTCCTGCATGATTCCCTCTTGTACGTAGAGTAGCAGTGAATACGCTGTCTGTCATGTATTTTCAGAAAAACAGGTTCACTTGCACAACATGCTATCCTTCAATACAATACGCTCTAGAGACATCCTAGAAAGGTGGGAGGATTCCCCATGATCGTATGCAAATTCGGTGGCAGCTCAGTGGCTGACGCCAAGCAAATACAGAAAGTCAAATCAATTGTTGATGCTGACCCTCAGAGAGAGATTGTCATCGTTTCGGCCCCTGGAAAGCGGACCCGCGATGATGAGAAAGTGACCGATATGCTCTATGCCTGCAATGCACTCGTCCAACAGGGCCAGTCGTGCCGTGAGCTGTTCAAGAAGGTCGCCGTTCGCTATACCAATATCCTTGCAGAGCTTGGCATGGATGCAAAGCCTTTTGTGGCAATCCTGGAAGAGGTCAGGCAGATGATCGATGCCGGCCATGGTGCCGAGTATGCCGCAAGCCGCGGTGAGTATCTTGCTGCCCGCATGGTGAGTACCTACTTTGGGTGGACATTCCTCGATACCGATCCGCTCATTGTCATCAAGGATGATGGAACAGTGCATGAGGAAACCTACAACAATCTCAAGAAAGTATTGAAAAAAGGTACCAAGTACATAGTTCCTGGTTTTTATGGCTGTGACAGTGAAGGAAAAGTGAAGACCTTCAGCCGTGGTGGATCGGATATCACCGGAGCCATCCTTGCCAGGGCTGCCGAGGCGCAGACCTATGAGAACTGGACTGACGTTTCGGGCGTCTTCAGTGTAGATCCCCGTTTGGTGGAGCAGGCAAAGGTCATCAAGACGATGACCTATCGTGAAGTCCGGGAGCTTGCCGGTGTAGGGGCCGGAGTCTTCCATGAGGAAGCGATTGCCCCGGTCATTGCAAGCAAGATTCCCATCAATGTAAAGAACACCAACGCACCGCTAGATGCGGGTACCATGATCGTCACTTCCCGTGAAATCGATGGCCATCCGCTTGCCGGTGTGTCTGCCAAAGCAGGCTACAGTCGCCTGTCACTTCGTAAGCTCATGCTTTTCAAGAAATCCGGAATCCGGCACGCACTGCTGACTATGCTTCACATCTTTGGAGTACGACCTTCGTTCTCCCTGTTCGGAGTGGACAGCATTGTCTGGTTCTTCGAAACCACACAGGCCAGTGAGAGTGTGCTCAATGCAATGTGCCAGCGCATCAAGAGTGAGTTCGCCCTTGACTCCATTGCGATTGACCATGGGCATGCAGTCGTAGGCATTGTCGGTGCAGGGGTTATGGGTGAGCCGGGTCTCATTGCAAAGAGCACTACAGCGCTTGCTCACGATTCCATCACCTTGAATTTCTTCAACTATGGGTCGAGCGACACCTCGATTTTGCTGGGAGTCAGTGCTGATCAAGCGCAGGCTGCTGTGAAGAGCCTGTATAACGCCTTGTTTGCTTAGGTATAATCTGTAATACTGATGACGCCTCCAACTATTCCTTATAAGGAATAGTTTGAGTATATCTTTACTCATTGCTTTTTTTTCGATTCCATCGTATGGTGGGGGTGGATCGTATATCCATTTCATGAATAATTTGAGGGTAGCAGTATGTTTACCACAGAATCCCTTCTGTTGGCTTAGGTCATATTCTTGGCCAGAGTATTTGATGTATCGCTTGGTACGTTGCGCCATGCGATGATTATCCGCGGCAAACGGTTTGTTACCTTTGTCATCGCCTTTCTTGAATCCCTCATCTGGGTCTTTGCCGTTTCCAAGGTGCTCAATGATCTATCCGATCCTCTTACCGCTTTTGCTTTTGCTTTGGGGTTTGCCACCGGCACCTTTGTGGGCATGACCTTGGAGAACTTGCTCAAGATAGGGGATCAGGTAGTGAAAGTATTCTCAACGCAGGGTAGGGAAGTTGCCAAAAACCTTCGGGATGCAGGATTTCGGGTCACCGAGTTTCAGGGGCAGGGCAGGGATGGACAGGTCATCCTGCTCTTTGTCCAGGTGAAGCGACGTGACGCAAAAAAAGTGTTGAAGCAATCACGGGCGATAGACAAGAACTGCTATCTGGTAGTTGAGGATATTCGCTGGAGACAGAACGCCCTTCTGTAATATTTCATTGCTATACAATGCAATCAAAAGGCTGTAATGCGATTGGTCATTTCAGCCTTTTTTATTGCGGTTTTTGATGGATGGCTGTTTGATAAAGGTGTTTTGTTAAGTAACGTTACCGCTGATAACTGCGCGCGATATTTCATGCAGAATATTGAGTAAATCCGTTTAATTAAATTCCTTGACGTCTCCATGGACCGATGATAGAGTTAATCAAGTGTCTAGCTTGACGCTTTGGTTTTGCTGGTGCGTTAACGATAACGCATTTACTACAAAGGAGGCTCTGTATGAAAAAGGTGCTCGTGGTGGTAATGGTGCTGCTCTTCGCTTCAACCATGGTTTTTGCTGGAGGACAAGCAGAAAGCTCGTCAGACAAGGGAATGGTTGGTGTTGTCATGCCGACCAGGTCAGAGGAACGCTGGAATAAGGATGGAGCAGCAGTTAAGTCCGGATTGGAAGCGCTCGGCTACAAGGTCGACCTGCAGTTCTCCGATGATGACATTCCTACCCAGGTTCGTCAGATTGAAGACCTGATCACCAAAGATGCAAAAGTGCTCGTCGTTGCTTCGATTGATGGCGTTGCATTGAGTGATGTCTTGGCAAAGGCTGCTGAAGCAAAGATTCCTGTGATAGCGTATGACCGCTTGATCATGAAGTCCCCGAATGTTGACTACTATCTGTCATTCGACAACTATGCAGTGGGCCAGCAGATGGGTGACATCCTCATCAAGGGTATGAAGCTGGACAGTCCTGCAAAAAAGCCGTTGCTGATTGAGTTGTTCGGTGGTTCACCTGACGACAACAACGCATACAAGTTCTACGACGGTGCCATGGATAGGCTGAAGCCCTATTTTGACAACGGCACGCTGAAGATTGGATCCGGCCAGAAGGGCATGGATACGGTTGGAACACTGCGCTGGAGCAATGAGCTGGCAATGTCCAGAATGGAAAACCTCCTTTCTGCTCATTACACAAACCAGACCCTCGACGGTATTCTTTCCCCCTACGATCCGATCAGTCTTTCCACCCTTGAAGCATGCAAGGCTGTTGGATACGGAACCGCTGGAAAGCCGCTGCCGGTCGTCGGTGGACAGGACTGTATTGTTGCTTCCTGTAAGTCGATTCTCGCTGGCGAGCAGTATGCAACCGTCCTGAAGGATACCCGCGTACTTGGTCAGGCCACTGTTGAACTTGTAGACACGATCATGCGTGGCGAAGTTCCCCAGGGTCTTGATACCACCAGTTACAACAATGACTCCATCAAGAATGGCAAGCCGTACATCGTACCCTCCGTTCTGCTGAAGTCTGTCATCGTAACCAAGGACAACCTGAAGGCTGAAGTAGTCGATACTGGCTACCACACTGCTGCAGAAGTTGGTCTGTAAGAGTATCTGTCCGGCTTCTTTGATGAAGCCGGAATTACATCGCATGATCGCGAACCCGGTGCCATCTGCCTGAGGCTGAAGTGGAATCGGGTTCCGGTCTATATTGTGGGGGGTATGAATGCCAAACAAATCAATACTGCTGTCTATGAAGCATATCACCAAGACGTTCCCTGGCGTAAAGGCTCTTGATGATGTCAGCCTGGATGTCAATGAGTGCGAAATTCATGCCTTGGTCGGTGAGAATGGTGCTGGCAAGTCAACGTTGATGAAAGTGCTCTCAGGCGTGTATCCTTACGGAACCTACGACGGTGATATCTTTTTCCAGGGCAAGCGCTGCACATTCTCCAGTATCAGGCAGAGCGAGCAGGCTGGAATCGTTATCATTCATCAGGAACTGGCGTTGAGCCCCTATCTTTCCATTGCAGAGAATATGTTCATTGGTGACGAGCGGGCGAAGTTCAACGTCATCAACTGGGACAGAACACGAGAAGACGCCCTCAAGTATATGGAACGTGTCGGGCTTCGTGAGAATCCCAATCTTCCTGTGAACAAACTGGGTGTGGGCAAGCAGCAGATGGTCGAGATTGCAAAGGCCCTGGCCAAGCATGCCAAACTGCTGATCCTTGATGAGCCCACTTCCGCACTCAACCAAAAAGATAGTGAACATCTGCTCGAAATCCTCAAAGAACTGAGGGACAAGAGCAATATTTCTTCAGTACTCATCTCCCACAAGCTCAACGAAGTAGCTTCCGTAGCTGATTCCATCACCATCTTGCGGGACGGCAAGACAATCGAGACGCTGGAAGTCGAGCGAGCCAAGGACGGCTCTGTGTCCATTGGTGAAGAGCGGATCATCAAGGGAATGGTGGGTCGGGAGATTACTGATATGTTTCCCAAGCGAAACAATCCCATCGGGGATGTCCTGTTTGAGATCAAGGATTGGACAGTCCTGAATCCGGATAATCCGGAGCGAAAAAAGCTGGACGGAGTGAACATTGCGGTTCGCAGCGGTGAGGTGGTGGGGTTGGCTGGTCTGGTAGGGGCAGGGCGCACCGAGCTTGCCATGAGCGTGTTCGGTCGAGCGTACGGCAAGAGCATCGCCGGCCAAACATTGATCGAAGGTGCTGCGGTCGACATCAGCACTATTCCCAAGGCAATATCGCATGGAGTTGCCTACGTACCTGAAGATCGCAAGGAACTGGGCTTGGTGATGATTCAGAACGTCAAGGAAAACACGACAATCGCCA
>JAAYQY010000133.1 GCA_012519125.1 Spirochaetales bacterium | reverse complement strand
TTTGCTTACTTTGGTGCAAAAGTCAGGTAAGAAAAGTCGCTGTAATGTGCATTGCAGAGCCCCGCTGAATGGCTTGAGCGTTCAATTCTCTTGCCTAAAGGGTGATACTCCCCGATACTGTTTCTCAAGGAGGCATGCATGGATCCGGTGCTCGTCCCTTCGATGGATGGCTTTTTCCTCTCCTGTACACTCTATCGGGTTGAGAGACCAAAGGGGTTGGTACAGATTATCCATGGTGCTGCCGAACACAAGGGACGTTATGTTGAGGTGGCCCGCATCTTGCAGCAGAACGGGTACTGTACCTTGGTAAGTGACCAACGTGGACACGGCGAATCAGTGGACAGCCGCTTTGTGCGGGGTTTCATGCCGCCTGTTGCCGTGTTGGTAGAGGACCAGTATAGAATAAGCTGTTTTCTCAAGGACCTCTATCCTGGTATACCCTTGCACTTGCTTGCTCACTCCTTGGGTTCGAACATAGCACGGCTCTATCTTGGCTCTCATGACGGGGAGATCTCCTCTTTGGTTATGACCGGCTGTCCCTTCCATGTCCCGGGAATCGTATTTGGCAAGCTGATCGTGCGCATCCTGATGCTCCTGCTTTCCAAGCATGGCTACGGGTTCATCTCCAGCAAACTCAGCACCAGTGCCTCCTTGAAATGGGTATGCTCTGATCCCAAAGTCATCGAAGAGCGCAGATATGACCCCTATCGAAAGAACTATCGCTATCAACTGGCCTCAATACTTACCATCTTTGATTCAGTGCAAAAGCTTCATGCATGGAAACTGTATACCTGCACAAACCCCGATCTCCCAATTCTCATGATCACCGGATCGGAGGATCCTATCTCTGGAGGTCCTGCCGGCTTATCTGATACCAAGCGCTCGCTTCATCGCATCGGGTATACGCAGGTGCAGAGCAAGGTATTTGAGGGTATGCGCCATGAGGTGTTGATGGAGTTGGATAAGCACAAGGTGTTCGCACTCATGCTCACCTTTCTTGAGTCTTCAGATAATGGTCGGGACTCTTGACGTTTTGTCTCTATGATATGATTGTTATGAATAGGGGATGCTTCCCCGGGTTTTTGTTTTCTTTAGCATTTCATCGAACAAGGAGTGATGGATTATGAGAAAGAACACACGGGACACTATCAGGAGACCGAAGGACTATGAGCGAGATCCAGCATGGGATTCTGATGATCGAGAAGTGATGGGGGATGCTCCGAAAAAGGCGAAGCCCAAGACAATAGACAAGGAAGCTCGCAGCGAGCGGGATGATGAGGAAGGAGTGTAAGTCTCCTTCCCCACAAGAGAAGGCCTCCCTTTTGGGAGGTCTTCTGTTCAATAGGGGCAGAAGGTCTCGGTGAGATTCACCGCATCTGCTCGAACCACTTGGTTGGGGAGGACCTCTTGATGGAGTATCCTGTTCGAAGCATTGAGGAACGAGATTTCTACGGTATAGGTACCGGGGGAGAGGTCAATATATCCAATCCAGGCCTCTGATGGGAGGAAGTGTGTACTGCGGATATCAGCAGATTCAGATACATCACGGGCAATACGGAATATCCATCCCAACAACTCCTCTGCAGCCGTCACTTGGTTGTCCTCCATAGCTGCGGCATCATACGCTGCAATACCAATGGCTTTGGCCATCGCACGGGTGATGGCCTTCAGTTTTGCCAATTCACTTTTTGCACGGAATGTATCGACCGCAATATCCTTGATCGATTCGATGCGCTCAAGCCGCTGAACACGACTCCCATTCACACTGACCTCAATGGCTTGGACCTGTGATGGTCTTCCCACCAACACCGGATAGGCAATCTTTGCCCTGTTTGCATAGGAGACATAGATGGATTCAATGCGCTCTTCCTTGACTGGAGCTTGGCCGGTGAAGCCCACGACATGTAACCTGCCCAACCCGTTCTCCACGTTCTGTGGATCCTCTGCAGCAGATGAGGGAAGAGGGAAGGGGTAGAGCGCAGGTTGGCTGGCAAATGCATGGCGTACCTGGTTCATCGCATAGTAGCGTGTATTCTCCTCTCCCATGCCTTCTGCAACGATTGCACTGAGGTAGTTGGCCAAGGCACTGGTGGAAAAGGAGGTTGCATAGCTTTGGCCTTCAACAGATCCAAGGCCTTGCTTTTCTCGATAGGAGGCGACTTGCTCAACTTGTTTTTCGTATTTTTGCCTCAGAAAAGCCTGTTTCTCGATGCTGCGGTTGAGTTCAACCAAAGCCGACTCCGCTTCACCTTGGTGCAGATAATTCAGAGCCTTGAAGACATTGATGTAAATATCCTCGTAATCTTCTCCACTGTAGGCTTTGGTGTTGTCGTTGACGATGAAGGAAGCGACATTCGCCGTGATGCTTTGCGTATACGCTTCCCTGATCAGGCGTTCCGACTCTGACAGATAGTTGTTTGAATCCTTATAGGATTTGTTCAGGCGTGCAAGCATGCCAAGATCGTAGTTCAGGATGATGGGCCCTTGGGCTTTCAGCAGCGAAGGGGCCTGCTGCTCAAGATCCAGAAACGCTTGGCTGTAGTTGGTGTTCTGGAAATGTGATTGCGAGTTGGAAATATCAACATAGGACGAGCAACTGCAGAGCAACAGGGTTGCAAGAAGCAGGAAGCAGAGGGGAGTATGCCTTTTCACAATCAAGTGTCTCCTAAATATTGAGAGAGAATCCTGTATGGCACAATGTAGCATTGCCAGTTCTTGGGCGCAACAATTCGATACATTTTTACCGGGATTTTGTTTGTAACAGCCGTTTAATTCCTACACATCGCTCATGTCATCTGTTACACTGAGTCCACAAACCTGTTATCTGAGTGTACTATCCAGGTAAGAGTACATCCTGTTTGAGGAGATCACCGATGAAAAGAATCTATACGTTTTTGCTTGCAGTTGTCCTGTTGGCAGGCATGCTTG
>JAAYQY010000132.1 GCA_012519125.1 Spirochaetales bacterium | reverse complement strand
TGGGCGACGAAAGAGTACATCATCCTTCCTCCCATCTCAGTCTACAAGCTGGGGCAGTGGTACTTTGTCCGGGATGGGAACCATCGTGTCTCCGTTGCGAAGACCCAAGGTGTTGAGTTCATCGATGCTGAGGTTGTTGAGTTGGATAGCCAGATTCCCCTCGAAGCTGGGCTTACGATGAAGCAGCTTCGTAAGCGCGTCATCGAGTACGAGCGTCAGCGTTTTCTGGATCAGTACCAACCGACGTATCTTCCAATGGATGATATTGTCTTCACAAGCCCCGGGTCGTATCCAGAGATGGTCAACCACATCTTGGTGCACAAGTACTACCTCAACGAGGGCAAGGAAGAGGAACTCAGCTTCCAGGAAGGGGCGACCTCATGGCTGAAGAATGTCTATGAACCGATTATCGAGGAGATCCGACGCTCCAAGTTGCTCTCCTCCTTCCCTGGCAATACAGAAGCTGATCTGTATATGTGGATCGTCCGCCACTGGGATAATCTCAAACATATGAGCGGAAGCGAGGAGGTGAGCATCGAGAGTGCTACCTCTGATTACAAGATACGGTACGGCAAAGGCAAATGGGAACGCTGGCTTGGTCGAGTGCGCTACTTCTTTTCCAAGAAGTAGGGGGGAAAGAGAAGGGGAAGTGCGTCGCACTTCCCCTTGTTCAACTTACTCCTGAATGTAGGCACTGAGAATGTCAGCGTATGCCTCCATCTCTTTGCCCATCCGGTCACTGGGCCGGATGGCTCCCTCCTTGCCGGCCAGATGGACAATTCCGGAGACCGGTTGGTCACAGTAATCGAGCTCATCATGGACTCCGAAGGGGATATGCAGCATGCCCATCGACTGGGCCCAATAAATCATTGCAGTAAGGGTATGTGCACCCTCACAGGTAGAATTCGAACAGCTGGTGAAGCAGGCAAAGAACTTGGTTTCCAAGCTCTTGTCCTTGCTCAAGGGAAGGGTGGTGTCCAGAAATGTCTTCATCTCCGCTGAGATGTTGCCGAATCGTGTCGGGCTTCCCAGGATGATCATATCGCTTTTGAGCAGATTCGAGGTGCCTACAATAGGCAGGGCAAGAATATCCTCATAGAAATCATTGGTTGTTTCCTGGGTGTTTGCCCAGATGTGCAAGTCAGGGTCTTCAACCCGATATAGCCTGGCATCGACATTTCGTGCAGACATCAGTTCCTTGAGGTAGGATCCGATGATGTAGCAGTTGCCGCTGACGCTGTGAATGATGATGGAACAACGCTTCATGTGGTAACCTCGCTTGTTTTGTTCTTGTCTTAACTATACTACACAAAGCTTCCTTCGTGGAAGAAATGCTTCAGCACCATGCGCTGTAGAGGCCTTCCCGTTCATCAATATAGACTTGTGTCCCGTACACCAAGGAGAGAAGAGACTCATTCAGGATCTCTTGTTTGGGTCCATCTGCAACAATCCGGCCGCCTTGCATCACCACGATGCGGTTGATGGCAGGAATGATTTCACTTAGCTCATGGGTTGCCAAGATGATGGTTTTCCCCTCCTGGTCGAGCTGCTGGAGGGTTTGTCGATACTCACGTCTGCTGGGAAAATCGAGGTTGGATACCGCCTCATCAAGCAGCATGACCTCTGGGTCGTGGATGCTGGCTCTGCAGAGCAGCACTCTTCGTGCCTCCCCGCTGCTGAGGCGGTTCATCTGCTTGTCTTTCAGGTGCCAGACTCCAAAACGACGCATGATCTCTTCTACCTTGGTCCGATGCTCCTCCGTCACCTGGTGGTGAAAGTCCAGTCCGATGGAACTGAAGAAGCCGGACATGGCAATTTCCCAGCTCTTATAGCTTGAGTTGCAGAGGTATTGGAGGTTCTGGGAAACAATGCCCATGTGTTGTCTGAGACGCAGCACTTCCCATTTCTCCCTGCCGAAGAGGATTCTGCGGGTCTTCGGGGAGTACAGGGGGTGTATCTCCTCACTGATTACCTGCATCAGGGTGCTCTTGCCAGCCCCGTTCGGGCCGATAATGGCTACATGCTCGTTGCCGTGCACCGAGAAAGAAACATCGTCAAGGATGGCTTTTCCTTGCCTTCTGACGGTTGCATGCTCGACTTGGATGATGGGCTGTGTCATAAAAAAAAGGCCTCCACCGGGACTATACCACAGGGGAGGCTTTTTGCCAAAGCAAAGGTGTGATCAGGCGTAGGAGACCATGGCGCTTTCATCCGGGTAATGATCCATCACCTTTGTCTCCAAGGTGGTCAGGGTTACCAAGACCAAGGCGACTGCCAGGTCTGTCTGTCCATTCTGCAGGGCTTCGCACAAGTAGGAGTAGTCCTTTGACCGTTTCTCTACCTGGGCTGAGGTGAACTTGATGGTGTTCATGACACTGTCAAGCATCGGAGAGAGGTTATCATAGATACAGGTAAGAATCTGGTTGCCGTTTGCAAATACCAAGGTCCTGTGGAATTCTGCCTCAGCCTTCTGAAACTCCGCGATACCCCTTGCATCTTTTTGGTAGATGAGAGGAATGGAAGCTTCCATCCGGTTGCTGGAATTCCAAAGCTGGGCGAGGTATTCCTCACGGTTCTCAAGCCGGGTGAATCCTCTTGCAGCACTGGTTGCAACGGTAATGCGAACCTGCATGAGGTTTCTCATCAGCTTCGCAGGATTGATCTTGCTGTTGACGATACTGGTGGAGATTGACTCCACATATTGATCGAGACTATTACTTCTTACCTGTGCCCGTCTTCCCTGGGCAATGACTACCAGTCCCTTTGCTTCCAGCAACTTCAATGCTTCCCGAATCGGGCGGCTGGATGTATTGAACTGGTCAGCAAGTACTTGCTGGGATGGGAGAAATGATCCACTCTTGAGCCTATTGTCAAGAATCATCTCTTCCAAGGTAGCAGCGATTCTCGCTGATTTTGTTTGTGAAATGTATTCCATTTCTTCTTCCTTGTTATGTTCGAAGCAATGTAAGACCTAATGATGTCATACGTACTAAGTTTATGTACACGCCAACTATAATATATTTCATAAGTATATGCAACACTTGGATATCAAAAAAATAATTGATGTCATCAGTTGATTTTCTTGTAAGAAGTTACATGGAAAATGTACAACATTGGACATAGGATGGACCTACTTCGGTTCTGCCTTGCACATGAAAATGGGGCTCATTGAGCCCCATTTTGTACAATCTTCTTGTATTTATGAGAGGACTTTGAAGTGCTTCAACCCCTCGATGACCCCTTTGGCAGAGGCTTCGCTGGCAAAGAAACGATGCTTGCTCTTTTTCATTGAGTCAAGAGACGCTTCGTGATTCGCCACAATGATGGACTTGCGCTGCCTGGAGAACATATCCCTGTCGTTCCCACTGTCACCTGCTGCGATGATACGGGTCGGGTCAATCTTCCACTTCCAGGAGATGTATTGGATGGCATCACCCTTGTTGGCACGATAGGGGAGGATGTCCAGATAGGTATCATGGCTGAGTACCAGATGACAAGGTGCTTTCTGCTCATCCAGAAGGTCTCGGATGGTTTGCATCAGCTGCTTGATGTCAGCGTTTTCAACTACGGTATAGCTGATCTTATAGTCCCGTTGGGTTCCTTCCCCCTGCTGCAGTTGCAATGCAGGCAGCTCGGAAAGGAGCTTGCGAATGCGTTCCGGTTTCCACCGTCTTCTGATGAAGTTGGACCACCCTTTGTCCTGGAGCTGGCCATCTGCATAGTGTATCTCGCTTCCTACCGCAGTGATGAGGATGTCAGGCTTGGGGAAGGCATGGGCCTCCAGCACTTCAAGAGCTGACTCAAGGCTTCGCCCGGTGGCGACGGCAAATCCAAGTTTATTCTGGTTCTTGGTAAGAATGGCGGCCAACGCTTCTGCTCCTTCCTTGTCTCCGGTGAGCGTGTTGTCGATGTCTGAGACCAACAGATGCTCAAGTTGTGCAAGACGTGAGGCGAGTGCAGGCTCCTGCTTCTTGCTTGAAGAAATCGTTTCGAGATGGCCAAGGTAGGTATCGGCATGCGATGTCCAGTTGTAGACCTTGCGGATATTCTGTACCCCATGCTCGGAGTAGGTGTGCCAAGCATCTGTGTCGGTGAGAAGCTGATACAGGGCATCAGAGATGGCTTTGTGGTCAGAGATATCGACCAAGACACCACTGTCGCAGTTCTGCTTGATGTCCTGTACTCCTCCCTTGTCGGTTCCGACAAAGGGAAGTCCTACTGCGGATGCTTCGATGAAGGTGAGACCGAAGTTCTCCAGTGCTGCGGTACTGACGAAGATGCCGCGTTTCATCGCAGCCAACCGGTAGAGTTCGGGAACATCGCGCTCGGGATTATGATGCTTGGGAATAGCCATCTTGCCGTACAGGTCGTAGCGGTCCATCAAGAGGAGCATATCGGTGAGGACCTGCTTCTCTCCTTCTTCCATGGTGGCAATGTCATCGCGGATTCCTGCAACAATCACCAGGTTGGCAATGGCCTGCAACTCCTTGCTCTTGCCGTAGATTTCGATGAGCAAGTCGATGTTTTTCCTGGCTTCAGGCCGGCAAAGGGCGAGGATGAACGGCTTTTCCGTGGTGGTGAGGAAGCGCTGCAACTCCCTGCCCATGGAGTATTGGGCGCGTTTCATCTCTTCGGTGATTGCTGGATCCTGGATCTCATAGTGATAGTAAGGAAAGAATGTATCCAGGTCGAGTCCTGGAGGGATGACCTGCATTTTCTGTTCGTCCCGTGATTCATAGGGGGCATACAGAATATCTTTCTCATAGTGGGTGCTGGTGATCACTAGGTCAGCATGGCGCATCGAGCGCTCTTCGTTTCGTATTCTGGTGGAAATGTGGTAGTACTGCTCGAGCTTTTCATCGCTCACTCCCTGGCTCTTGAGATACTCAAGCTTGTTCCTTCCCAATGAGTGGCCGGTGAATACCAGCGGGGTGGGGAAGTAGGTGGTAAGCTCGGTGGCAACGTACCCTGCATCGGCATAGTGGGCATGAATGATGTCCGGAGCCCTGCCTTGGGTGCGGAAGAAGGCAATGAGGTTGTCCACATACTCATCGAGGTAAGGCCAGAGCAACTCCTTGCGGATATACTTGGTTCCCCCGCAGGGTAGTCGAATGATCCGGGCGTGCTCGGAAACCTGTTCCACACTCTTCTGGTAGTCCTTGTCACACCGTGCATCCTTGATGAGACGGGTGAACAAATCCACTTCGACATCATCGCGCTTCCCGAGTTCTTTTACCAAGTCGACGACGTATCTGGTTTGTCCTCCTGTATCGGCATCGCGTCCCATTTCTATGTTGTCACTGCGAACAAGTCCATGTAAGTTGATAATTGCTATATACATAGTAACCTCTTTCCTAAATGGTTGCACATATGGCGATATCTGTCAAAGGGCAAATAAAAGCCACCCAGATGGGTGGCCATGTTATGCAAGGGTGATGCTACAGATCGAGTGTTTCGAACTTGTCACGGATGTTGGTTAGGTTGACCAGAGTCAATGCTACGGCAAGGTCGGTCTGTCCATTCTCAAGGGCTTCAACGAGGTAACGATATTCGTTCACCTTTTTCCTCTGTTCTCCATAGGTCTCGGGAAGTCTGTCCATGGCTGCATAGAGCTGGGGAGCAAGGTTCTCATAGATGGAGGAGAGGATGATGTTGTCGTTGGACTTGATCAAAGCAGCATGGAACTCAAACTCCGTTGCCTTGAACTGTCTGATGGCTTCCAGGTCCTTGCCGCTTTCCATGGTGGGCAGCAGGTGTTCCATCTTGGTGCAAGCCCTGTCGAGCGAACGGACGATCAACATGCGGTTGGGATCACGGGAGAGCTCTCTGGAAGCGGAAACTTCAATGGTGGTGCGAACCTGCATCAAGTCGGTGAGCAGTTTTTTGTCCG
Source organism: Spirochaetales bacterium (assembly GCA_012519125.1). GTDB lineage: Bacteria > Spirochaetota > Spirochaetia > Sphaerochaetales > Sphaerochaetaceae > Sphaerochaeta. Next base: position 813 of record JAAYQY010000132.1, on the reverse strand, counting down.
GAGCCTGCTTGCTGATCATGGAGGCTGACAACGATTCCACGAACTGGTCGAGGCTGTTGCTCTGCACAATCGCCTTCTTGCCTTGCTTTACCTTGATAAGGCCTTTGGCTTCGAGGTTTTTGAACGCTTCACGAACACTTCGGCTGGAGGCATTGAATTGAGTAGCCAACTCATGCTGGCTGGGAAGATTTTCTCCCGCTTTGTATTTTTTCGCGAGGATTTCTTCCTCGAGTTTGTTTGCAATGGTTGTTGACTTTGTTTCAGAACCAGAAATAGTGTTGCCGTTCATCATAGTATGTATTCCTTCTTTTGTCATAAGACAAATTGAGCAATCCTGATTAGTGATTCACCAAAGGTATCACTTCTTTCTGTATACGGTATTTCCCAAGGAAAAGCAATGGTAAAACAGGCGAATATGTTATAGGTTTGTCCAAAGAATGAGATTATGTGGATTTGCTCTATCCAGTTATGTATAAAAGGTTTGGAATATTCCATATAGCTGGATGCGTAGAAAAAATGTATGTGACAACAGGAAAAACTTCTTTCATGCGACATAGGAAATTCCCCATGTAGGAAGTTGGTGCACAAAGGAGAGCTTTCTCATGCCCGAGAGAGGATACTGCCCTCTTTCAAAGAAGGATGTCATAAGCATAAATAAGTATAAACATAAATAGTATAACATGTTATTAAATCCATACAGGTGTTGGGGAAGAATAGCATCCAAGGAAAAACCTTAGGTATTGACATATGTTTTTCTCTGGTTGTATAGTTTCCGTGAAGGACAGAAGGGATCTTGCACGCTTTTCTGGGAGG
>JAAYQY010000131.1 GCA_012519125.1 Spirochaetales bacterium | reverse complement strand
CATTGCCAATGCCTCACGGCGATTGTCACGAATCTCGACGGGAACCTGATAGGTTGCACCACCGACGCGGCGGCTCTTGACCTCCACGACAGGCTTTACGTTCTCAAGCGCCTTGAGGAAAACATCGAGCGGCTTTTCGCCAGTCTTCTCACCAAGGAAAGCCATAGCCTGGTAGATGATTCTGGTGCTGATGGACTTTTTGCCATCTACCATCATGCGGCAGATGAACTTCTCAACAATGACACTTCCGTATACGGGATCGGGCAGCACTTCCCTGACAGGGGCAGTAGTTCTTCTTGACATATTCTATCTCCTTCCCTATCAAGCCTTGGGCCGCTTGGCACCATACTTGGAGCGACTTCTCTTGCGATCTGCAACACCGAGGGTATCCTTGGCACCGCGAACAATGTGGTAACGAACACCAGGAAGGTCCTTGACCTTTCCACCGCGCAGAAGAACAACCGAGTGCTCCTGCAGGTTGTGGCCAATACCGGGGATATAGGCGGTAACCTCAATGCCGTTTGAAAGGCGCACACGTGCAACCTTTCTCAGTGCAGAGTTCGGCTTCTTCGGGGTGACGGTCATAACCCTGGTGCAAACACCACGCTTCTGGGGACAACCTTCAAGGGCTGGGGACTTGGTCTTGTTTACGACACTCTTCCTTCCCTTTCTGATCAGCTGATTAATAGTAGGCATCTTGTAGACACACTCCCTTTTCTTTCTTTGGTCCACCACCTCTCACAAAAGCGGGGGCCTGTGCCGCCCTACGGGCAGCACGTCGTATGTAAAATCCGTACCCAGCATGGACACAGTGGTATGGTTTTTCCACGAATCTTCCCAGGAAAACCAGCACGCCGACAGGCGTACAGGTCAGTCCTCGTCCAACTCGTCCACATCCACGGTATCACCTACGGATTTCATGTCTGCCAAATCTTCCACGTCAAAGTCATCGTCATCGATCATCTCTTGCCGTCTGGATTCTTTCACTGCATCAACTTTCTGCTGCAATGCAAGCAGTTCCTCGTCCTTGAGCTTCACATCACGATACTTGCGCATTCCGGTTCCCGCTGGAATCAGATGGCCAATGATGACGTTCTCTTTCAAACCGCGCAACTCATCCTTACTACCAGCAATAGCTGCGTTTGTCAAGACCTTGGTGGTCTCCTGGAAGGATGCGGCACTGATGAAGGAGTCGATGCTCAACGAAGCTCGGGTGATTCCCAAAAGCAGAGGCCGTGCTACTGCAGGCTCACCACCTTCGGTGATTACCCGGTCATTCTCTTCGAAGAACCGATACTTGTCGACCTGTTGGCCATGGATGAGGTTGGTGTCACCGACATGGACAACCTCGACCTTGCGCAGCATCTGTCTGACAATCACGCCCAGGTGCTTGTCGTTGATCTGCACACCCTGCATCCGGTAGACCTCCTGAACCTCATCCACAAGGAAGGACTGCAATGCATTCTCTCCGAGGATATCCAGAATGTCGTGCGGATCGGTTGCACCGTCACACAGAGCTTCAGCAGCTTCTACAGAGTCACCATCGCGAACGAGCAGGTTCCTGCCCATCGGCACCATGTGCTTGTACTCGTGGCCATAGGCATCCGAGACAATGATGGTGCGCTTTCCCTTGACAATCGCACCGATGCTGACCAAGCCTGAGACCTGAGCCAGAATGGCTGAATTGCGGGGACGACGTGCCTCAAAGAGTTCGCCGACTCGGGGAAGACCACCGGTGATATCCTTGGTCTTGGTACCTTCCTTGAGCAACTTGGCCAGGATGGTTCCCTTTACTACCGGAGCGTTGTCCTTGATCTGCAGGTAGGAACCACCAGGGAGCAAGTAGACTGCGACAACATCGCCCTTTCCATGCTCAGCTGAAGTGATCTCGATACGGGGTTGCAGTGATTCAAGGCTGTGCTCAGT
>JAAYQY010000130.1 GCA_012519125.1 Spirochaetales bacterium | reverse complement strand
GTTGGGAACCCCACGCTTGGCATTCTCAACCTTCTGCTCTTCTGTCTCGTAAAAGGAGGCACCCATGCAGTAGACACCATCGAGGGAAGCTCCGGATTCAATCAGGGTGCGAACACCGATGATTGAGTTGACGATGTAGGCGTTGGTAATGATTGATCCTTCGCTGGTAAGGGAACTGGAGATATTGCAGAAGTTCACCTTGGTGGCCGGCAGGTGTCGGCGGTGGGTGTAGATCGGCATCTGCTCATCATAGAAGTTGAACTGCGGGTTGATCGAGGCAAGGTCGAGATTGGTCTCATAAAATGCCTTGATGGTACCGATATCTTCCCAGAAACCATCAAAGAGATAGGTTGCAACCCGTCTCTGCTTGATTACATCGGGAATGATTTCCTTGCCGAAGTCAGTCTTGTCGTTGTTGAGCACCTCTTCCATGGTCTTGGCATTGAAGATGTAGATGCCCATGCTTGCCAGATATTCATTGGAGGGACCAACATGCTTTTTCAATGAGTTGAACATGTAGGAATCGGGGACCTTGAACTCGCTGATATCCAAGTCGTTGGCCGGTTTTTCATAGAAGCTGGTGAGAATTCCCTTCTCATCACAACCGATGATGCCAAGACCGGTAGCTTGTTCCCTGCTGATGGGCTTGGATGCAATGGTCAGTTCGGCTTTGCTCGCAATATGGCGATCAAGCATATCCTTGAGGTCCATGCGATAGAGCTGATCACCGCTGAGGATGATGTAGTAGTCAGCATTCTGGTCATGGAAATGCTTGAGGTTCTTGCGAACAGCATCTGCTGTCCCCTGATACCATGTATCGGTCTGGTTGGTCTGTTCTGCTGCCAGAATCTCAACGAACCCATTGGAGAACGTATCAAAAATGTAGGTGTTTGAGATGTGGTTGTGCAGGGAGGCTGAATTGAATTGCGTAAGGATGTAAATCTGCCTGATCCCACTGTTGATACAGTTGGAGATGGGGATATCCACCAAACGGTACTTTCCAGCAAAGGGTACTGCAGGTTTTGCTCGGTCCATGGTCAAGGGATACAGACGAGTCCCTTTTCCTCCGCCAAGTACAATAGCGATTGCCTTTTCTTTCAGACGCATACGTAATTCCCCCTTATGCTGGATTCATAGAGTGCCAGATACGACTGAGCTGAGCGTTGCCAGGTGCTATCCCAGTTCATACATCGAGTGCGAATCTCATTCATAGACTGCTGTCCTTGTTCATACCACCTCAGAGAGCGTTCCACTGCTTCCAGTATACCATGTCCGCTCATCTGTTCAAAGAGGATTCCGGTTCCCTCGCTCTGGTTCTCATCCAAGTCAATGATGCTGTCTGCAAGGCCTCCGGTTTTCCGTGCAACAGGAAGCGTGCCATAGCGAAGGCTGTACAACTGGTTGAGGCCACAGGGTTCATAGCGGCTCGGCATCAAAAAGAAATCAGCTCCCGCTTCAAGCAAATGTGCTGCACGGTTGCTGAACAGTATGTTCACCGAAAGATTGGGATGGTTCTTCCCCAGCTCCACAAGCTTCTTCTCCATGGCGTGGTCGCCGGTTCCTACTATGATCATCTGCATGCGTTTCTCGGTAAGCATGCGTTCCAAGGCACAGGGAGAACCTTCAAGAAGCTCCACAAAACCCTTTTGGTCGGCGATTCGGCTGATCATGGCAAAGAGAGGGATGGAGTCATCAACCTCGAGGGAGAACTCTTGTTGTATCTCGGCCTTGGTCAGCTTTTTGCCCAAAAGGTCCGATGCACTGAAATGATGGGCCAAAAATGGGTCGGTTTCGGGATTCCACTCCTCATAGTCGATGCCGTTGATGATGCCGCTCAGCTGCTGGGCGCGTGCAGCGAGCAACCCTTCCAGATTGCATCCAAACTCTTGGGTTTGGATCTCTTTCGCATAGGTAGGGCTGACCGTAGTCAGCAGGTCTGCAAATTCCAGACCTGTTTTGAGCATATTGGTTCGCTTGGAGGGTCTTTCCCCACTGAACATCCTCTGTTCGGGCATGATATCAGTTCCGAGAAGCTCCAGACGGGAGAATTCGCCTTGGTAGGCGAGGTTGTGGATGGTCATCATGCTCCGTGTCTTCCCAAAGAAGGGATCTGGTTCGGTTTTCAGCAAGTACGGAACGAAACCAGTGGTCCAGTCATGGCAGTGCAGTACATCGGGCGCCCAGTCCAGGGCCTTGCAAAGAGCCAACGCGGCCTTGTTCAAGAGGGCAAACCGTCTGAGATTATCGGGATAGGGGGTGAACGAAGTATCACCGTAGATGCCCTTGCGAGCGGTGAAGTAAGAATGATGGAGAAAATAATAGGTCACCTTGTTCAGCTTGGTCTCACTGAAGGTGACCCTCTCATCCCCGCCGAGCAATGAAAGCTCAAGCGTAAATGGCAACTCAGTGAGGGAGGTGCTTTCTCCACTTCCATAGAAAGGAAGGAGCACCCGTACATCCTCACCAAGTGAGGCGAGGGCAGTCGAGAGTGCACCAACCACATCTGCAAGCCCTCCCGATTTGGAAAAGGGTACAGATTCGCTGGATACCATGCAAATATTCATGGCTCAATTAGAACACTGACGACCTGCCATCGTCAAGGAGAAATGTGTGATATATAAGTTCACACCCCTTATTTAGCGGTATGCATTGCCTTCAAGCTCGTCAATGTATTCGCTGGCACAATGGGCTGCGATGGCTCCATCACTTGCCGCGGTTACCAACTGGCGGAAGACTGTGGTGCGTACATCTCCTGCTGCATACAGGCCGGCGATGGATGTCTCCATCCGTTCGTTGGTGATGACGTATCCACTCTCATCGAGCACACTCTTGTCCAGCAAGTCTGTCTGGGGGAGCATTCCGACAAAGATGAACACCGCATCAAACTCCCGTTCATACTCCTCGTTCTTTTCCAAGTCCTTGAGCATGACCGAGGTCACCTTTTTCCCATCACCCTTGATTTCGGTGGCGGTGTGCTTCAAGACAAGTTCGATGTTCTTGTTGCGATTCACTTGTTCTACCAGGTTGTCCTGGGCGCGGAACCGGTCCTTGCGGTGAATGATGGTGATGTGTTCACTGAGCTTTGAGAGATAGATGGCATCGGTGAGGGCTGTGTCACCGCCGCCAACCACCAGAATTTTCTTGCCCTTGAAGAAGGGGCCGTCGCAGGTTCCGCAGTAGGATACTCCCTTGCCGTTGTACTGCTCTTCACCCTCTACCCCTAGATGGCGGTGTTTTGCGCCGGTTGCAAAGATGACGGCTTTTGCCTTGTAGGTCTCTCCGTCAGCAGTCTCAGCGAGAAAATCATCCCCTTCCTTCTTCAGGCTGTTCACGGTTGCATAGACAAGCTTAGCTCCGAACTGCTCTGCCTGAGCGTGGAATTTCATGCCGATCTCATATCCGCTGATCGGTTGGTCGAAGCCAGGATAGTTTTCGATCATATCGATGTACATGGTCTGGCCACCAGGAGCGATGGACTCAAGCAAAGTAACCGAGCGACCAGCACGTGCTGCATACTGAGCAGCAGACATTCCTGCAACCCCTGACCCAATGATCAGGACATCTTGTTCAATCATGTGTTTCCTCCAGTGAACGTATGGTTTCGAGTAATGCGATCTCTGCGTCGCTCTTTCGTACATAAACTGGACCTTGGGTAGGTAAATCCGCTCCATCCTTCCTGTACTTGGCTAGGCCCAAGGAGCAGAGGGTGAGGGATAGATCCAGAAACTGTAGGGCCGGCACCACAAGTTTGTGCCCGAGTTGGGGAAGTCGCTCTTGCAAAAGAACGCCATCACTTCCTGCCACCAGCACGTTGCCGTGGTTTTCCAGCAGAGCCTGAATCTGCTCGCTTGTTGCATCAAGGTCTTCAGTCACCCGCTGGCCATCAAGGAACAGTGCTGCGTAAAAACGCTTTTTCTTCGCATCCATGACAACCAGTATTGGTCCTGGGTAGTAGCTGACGCATGCATGGTATGCATCCAACGTGGGGACAGACACCATGGGAATGCCTGAAGCAAGACTAAGTCCTTTGAGTGTACTCATGGCAATACGCAAGCCGGTGAAGGATCCAGGCCCATTGGTGCATACCAAGAGGTTGAGATCCTTGATCTTGATGGAGTTACGTCGGCAAAGCTCAAGTATCCTGGGCATCAGCAATTCTGAATGCTGATTGCCCAGACGTGCGGCTTCGACATCGAAGTAGGGTTTCTTTCCCTCTTCCAGTCGTGCATAGCAAAGGTGCATCACATCGGTTGCTGTATCACAGGAGAGGATGTTCATAGTGCAATCCCCTCTATACTGATGGTTCGGTCTTGATTCGGCATAATCCTAATATCAACAAAAATTGTCGTATCGGGAAGCAACTCGGCAATCTTTTCGCTCCACTCAACCAGCGTTACCCCATCGCCATAGAGAAACTCTTCCCCGCCAATCATTTCAAACTCTTCTACCGAGCTGATGCGGTAGAGATCCATGTGAAAGAGGGGGAGGGAACCTTCATACTCTTGGATCAGGGTGAAGGTAGGGCTTACGATCGGCTCTGCAATACACAGTGCTTGGGCCAAACCTTTGGCGAACACAGTCTTGCCGGAGCCGAGACTGCCTCTGAGAGAAACCACGCTTCCTGGTTTGCACACCATGCCCAGCCTGTACCCGATTTTTCGGGTTTCTTCTTCAGAGTGGCTGGTGAGCACCATCAAAATGGTTCCTCTTCAGTAAATTCTGCATGGATGTCATCGGTCTCTTCCTTTCCAGGAACAGCGAACGGTTTTTCCCGTTTCTCGGCACTGATGACCTCAGCAGTATCTACAAACTCCTGGACAACGGGGAAGGAGATCTTTTCTCCGCTCTCTCTCTCATAATCCGCGATCAACTGATGAATGACGGGATCATTTGGATCGAGATTGCGTGCAAGCTCCAAAAACTCGCGTGCCTCATCCAGTTCCCCATCCTTGAGATGGAGGTAGGCAAGGTTGCTGATCAGGGTAAGGTTCTCCCCATCAAGATCAACTGCGGTATTCAGATAGGTTTTGGCAAGTTCAGCCTTGCCTGTCTCAAGATTGCAGATTGCAAGCTCATTGTAGATATCGCTGTTGCCTTTGCTTTTCGCCAAAGCTGCAAGGAAGGCCTCTTCTGCCTCTTGGAAGCGGGAGAGCCTGCGAAGGGCCCAGCCCTTGAGGAAGTGTGCGTTCCACACCTCACTGTTGTGCTCAAGATAGGCAGACAGGAGGTCAAGTGCTTCGTCTTCCTTGTTCATCTGGATGGCATCGTAAGCCTGCATCAGTCTCTGGTCGTCGTTGAGCTTGGCATTGATATCATTCAAAATCTTCTGAACATGGTTCTTTGTCTCTCCTGCAGGAGCCTCTTCAAGATAACGGTCCAGATACTCTTTGGCGATTTCCACATTGCCTTGGTAGAGATGGAAGAATCCAATCTCGCGAAGCAACTGCTCATCATCACCAACCACTTCAAGGCCCTCCTTGAGTGTTTGGAGCGCTTTCTGCTGGAAGTGGTCGTACCGTTCACCTTTGCTGTTGTCTTGGGCAGCCATTCGACTGTACAGCGTGGCAAGATTTACATAGGAAGCTCCCTGGGGAGCAAGCCTTGAAACGACGAGGAAGAGCTCCTCGGCAAATTCATAGTTTTGCTTCTGTTCTTGTGCAATGGCAGCCATATTGAGCTCCTGCGGAGCATCCGGCTGAACTGCAAGCACAAAAGAGCGGTAATAGGAGAGATGTGGATGGTCGCCCTGGTAGGCAAGGATCTTCAGCATGCCTGCAATGATGAGCTCGAGGGTAATTTCTTCCCCATGATCAAGTTGCTTTTTACCATCAGGAAGTTGAACCGGAATTTTGATTGAACTGTC
>JAAYQY010000129.1 GCA_012519125.1 Spirochaetales bacterium | reverse complement strand
TCCGCCTATGGCGGAACCGGTACGGTTGGAGGAGCAATCATCGGAGCCATCTTCATGGGCGTTCTGAACAACGGCATGTCCATCCTTGGCATCGATGCCAACTGGCAACGTGCGGTAAAGGGCATCGTTGTGCTCGCTGCAGTTGTATTTGACGTGCTGAGCAAAAAGCGCGTGAAATCCAGTTAGACAGTCTTGCTTCCCTGTATGAAGTCATCTATTCTCCCAGAGAAGGAAAACCATGGCTGTAACAATTAGGGATATTGCAAAGAAAGCAGGGGTCTCACGAGGAACGGTGGATAGGGTCCTGCACAATCGCAAAGGGGTGAATGAAGAGGTTGCCCAGCAGGTTCGCACCATTGCCAAGGAGTTGGGGTTCATCCCCAACCTCGCAGGCAAAGCGTTGGCCACCCGCAAACAACCGCTGAGAATCGGGTGTCTGCTTCCCAGTATCGGGAACCCCTTTTTTGTGGATGTCATCGCAGGTTTTCGCCAAGCAGAACGTGAACTCTCTGATTTTGGGGTGAGTGTTGATATCTACGAAGTGAAGTCTTTCGATCGCTCGGTGCATCTGCATATGATCGATCAACTGCATCGGAAACACTATGATGGGTTGTGTTTGACAACCATCGACGTGGAACCGGTCATCGAGGCTGTTGACCGACTGACTGCCGCCGGCACTACGGTCGTCACCGTAAACACTGACATCAGCAATACTCACCGCCTCTGCTATGTCGGACCCGACTACTTCTTGGCCGGGAAAACAGCAAGCGGGCTCCTCGCCCTCGCATGCAAGGAAACTCAGAACATTCTCATCATCACCGGCTCCTTCAACATGAAAGGACATCAGCAGCGGATCATGGGTTTCCTGCAGGGCCTTTCTGAGCGTGGGCTTGAGCACACCATCATCGATACCTATGAAAGTCTCGATGATGACGAACAAGCCTACCAAAAAACGCTCTCACGCTTGGAAGCACATCCGGAAACAAACTGTGTGTATATCACCGCTGCCGGTGTACAAGGAGCCTGCAGGGCGGTCAAACAGGCAGGAAAAGGGAAAAACCTGAAGGTTTTGAGTTTTGATGATATCCCTTCAACCAAAGACTTGGTGCGTGAAGGAATCATTACCTGCACACTCTGCCAAGAGCCGCACCGACAGGGGTATGAGGCCATCCAGAAGTTGTTCTTCCATCTGATGAATCAGCAAGACCCTGTCGTGGACACCATCACCCGGACCTTCATCAAGATCCGGGAGAATATCGAGGACTGATTACATCTCTCGCTTCTGCCAGAGTTTCTCCAGTGAATAGAACTCTCTCAGCTCGCTGCTCATGAGGTGTATCACGATATCACCACAGTCAACCAGCTCCCAGCCATCGCCGGAAGGCTTCTTGTGACGGTTTGCGACCTCCAGTCCGATTGTGTTCAACTCACCCCACAACTCGTGTGCAACACCGCGCAGATGACCTACACTGGAGACGGTTGCAATGATGAAGCAATCAGCCCAGGAGCACTCTTCGCTTACATCAAGAACACTGATGTCCTTACACTTATGGTCCTCTAAAAATTGGGCGATCATTTTTGCATTGCCCAGTACCAATTCATTCATCTCTCTCTACTCCTTAGCTGGTAGCGCCTCACCATCTCAAGATACTGCTTGAGGTATGCCTGTACGCCATCCCAGTCGATTGTTTCCGTGTTCTGTTCCATCACGGTCCTCATATCCAGGACCTGTACCTCTTTGATAGTTTGCAAGGAGGCAAGAGGATCCTCCAAGCCGCTGACTTGAGCCAGTGTATCGGCCAACTCTGTTTTTCTCAAGTATCCTGCACTCTCTGCCAATACTTCAAGACGTACTTGATCGTCAACGAGAGCCACTTCCACACCTCTGGAAGTGGCTGCAAGCGTAGTCAAAAGCGTTTGCAGCCCAAGATACGTCTCTTTGGAAGTCGCAACCACCTTGCTTGAGGGAAGGCCCACCAGATTGACAAACGCCTTGCTTGCATCCAATGCAGTATGCTCAGCATAGGAATCGATCAAAGAGGGAGGAAGCAGGATAACCGCCAACCTCCCCTTCTGTGCAAAAGCTACCAAGGCCATCTCTTGCTCATACAGGCCATAGAAGGCTTGGGATGTGCGGCTGCCAGATGAACAGGAGACAAGCAAAAGGAGGGTGCATATGGCCAAAACGCCCTTTCTCACAGTCTCCCTCCCCCTTGCACATACTCGTAGAGGGTCTGACTCACTTTCGCTCGCACTTTCCCCTTCTTCTGCAAATACTGACCTTCCATCTCCATCACAAGCAGACAGAGCCGCTCCAATGTCGGGGCTTTGAGCAGCTGTTGTCTGATTTGCTTGTCCAGGTGGCTGCGGTTCGGCTCAAGGTAGTCGGCAAGGTAGAGAACCAAACCCATCCGCCCCATTGCAATACTTCCCAGGCTATGGTGCCGCACTGCAAGGCACAGTTGGGCCGGAAAGCCTCGTTTGGCCAGCAAATCTGCGGCAACCGGAGCATGGAGCAGGACAGGATACGCCCACTCCTCATCCTCCAAGACCAGGCTGTGATCATATGCGTAGGAGAGCAATTTCTGCCCATCCCACTCCCTGGCCATATCGTGCATCAGACCACATGCTGACAGTATGTTCTCATCCAGCTCTTCACCATACTGGAAGGAGAGCTCCTTGCACGTCTGACTCACTGCCAGGCTGTGCACCAAGCGTTTTTCACTCAATGTGCTTCTGAGTTCAGCCTCAAGAGCGGTACAGTCGATGCACGTTGACATACGATGCAACCTCCTTGGGCATCAGGGAAGCAATTTCAGGAGAAAGCAACTGCCCCTCACCCAAGGCCATCAACGCCTCTCGGATCTTGGTGGAACTATCCTCGAGCAGGGGGTTTTCCAGATAGAGCAAGTCTGCACCGGGATCTGCGAAGAAGCTTTGCGCACTGTTTCGCCTGATCACCACAAACCTGACCAACTCTTTCAGTTGCTCATAGGCATGCCACTTGTCCAAACTCTGGACGAGATCATCTCCCATGACCACTGCCAGCCTACCCTTTATCGGGTAGTTGAGATAGAGGTGTTTGACCGTATCGTAGGTGTAGGAGATGCCACCCCGTTGGAGTTCACACTCCTCAAAGACAAACTCGAGTTCTGGATCGTCTGGATAGCGCTCTCGATAGGTTGCAAAGGCAAGACCCAGCATGTTCATGCGATGGTCTGCATCAGCTGTGCGTGCTTCCTGCTTGAAGTTGTTCCGTGCCACCGGAACAAAAATGAACCGGCGATACACGGTGGAGGCAGCAACCGTATGCACCAGATGCAGATGCCCCAGGTGTACCGGATCAAAACTCCCTCCCACCATTGCAGTGGGTACTGCCTGTGCCACCAAGCCCCTCCTAGATCTCGCTCATATCCTCAGGATAATAGGCGTCCAAATCCGGTGCAGATGTGAAACCACCTTGCGGTCCTTCATCCTCACCCTTCTTGGCAGCTGCCTCTTGGTCGGAGACCATCCTGATGAAAGCCTGCTTGACTTCGTCCACACCCTGATCGAGGTAGACGCAAAGCCCCAGTACCTGCTTGTCAGAATACTTCTGCTTCAACGCTTCAAGCCGTTCAGCAGTCCCCGGTTCATCGGTCTTGGTGCCGATGATCACCTGAGCCTTCTTCAAAAGCTCTGGCTCAAAGGATTCAAGCTCTTTGCATAGTATATCATAGGCCTCGAGGTATCGATCATCACTGAGGTCAATCAAAAATGCAAGACCGGTGGTTCTGCTGATGTGCCTGAGGAACTTGATCCCCATGCCTGCCCCTTCACTGGCCCCTTCGATGAGCCCGGGAATGTCTGCAAGCACAATGTCATGCTCACCATAGCGGAACATCCCCAGCTGGGGAATCTTGGTGGTGAACGGATAGCCAGCCACCTTGGTGCGTGCATTGGTAAGCATATTGAGCAAGCTGGATTTGCCTGCGTTGGGGAATCCTACAAAGCCGATATCAGCAATGACCAACAGTTCCACGCCGATGCGCATCTCCTCACCCTTCTCACCTGGTTGCGCGAATCGGGGAGCTTGACGGGTAGCGGTACGGAAATGGTAGTTGCCCTGTCCGCCGCGTCCACCTTTCAGGAAGACCCAGCGATCCACGTCGGTGAGATCTTTGAGAATCTCTCCGGTCTGGGCATCCTTGATTACCGTGCCCGGGGGTACAGGTATCTCAATGTCAGTACCATCACGGCCATAACAACGATCTCCCATGCCATTCTTGCCGTTTTCGGCACGATAGGTCCGGACGAGCTTCAGATGGGCGAGCGTCCTGAGGTTCTGCTTGACGACAAACACGACATCCCCACCACGGCCGCCGTCACCACCGTCCGGGCCTCCCTTGGGAATATACTTTTCCCGTCGGAAGGAAACACAACCGTTGCCCCCGTTTCCGGAGGCAACATCAAGATACGTCTCGTCTGAAAATCCAAACATGCATTCGTATACTTCGGCTTTCGCCTTTCGTTTACTCTGTTACGATGCTGATGTACTTGCGGTTGTTTCTGCTGTGAAACAACACGGTACCTTCCGCTTTTGCAAACAGGGTATAATCGGAACCGAGACCAACATTCTGTCCAGGATGGAACTTGGTTCCATGCTGGCGGACAAGAATCTCACCGGCTTTGACCAACTGGCCACCAAAGCGCTTCACTCCAAGACGCTGGGAATTGGAATCGCGACCATTGCGGGAACTACCGCCACCTTTCTTATGTGCCATCTTCAGTCCTCCTTATGCAATGATCTTGTCGATCGTGATCAGGGAGTACCGCTGGCGATGCCCCTGGGTCCTTCGATAGCCCTTGCGGCGCTTCTTCTTGAACACTCTGATCTTGTCACCCTTCAAATCTCCAACGAGGGTTGCCTTGACAACCGCATCGGCTACATACGGGGTGCCAAACTTTGCATTGTTCTCATCCACAATGGCGAGAACGGTGGCGTACTCAAGAGCGGAACCGGCTTCACTCTGGCTGATATGATCAACCTGAACGGTTTCCCCTTCGACGGCCTTGTACTGCTTTCCGAGAATCTCTACAAGTGCGTACATGTCGATATTCATCCTTAGGTTTAGTTTGTGCTCGTCCCTTATACCACAATTTCGCAAATAGGTTCAACAACATTTTTAGATAATTGATTGAAAAACAAAGAAAAAGCAGTTGAAAACTTACCGACCGATAGGTTAGTATCAACTATGCATACCACACTGACGAAACAAAACCTCATTCTCTCACTGCTCAAGATGGGCTCGGAGAAAGGCCTTGATGCCATCTCCCTCTCCGCTCTTGCCAAAGAAAATTCCATCAGCAAAGCGGCAATCTTTCATCACTTTGCCAGCCGTGAGGAGCTCATAGAAGAACTCTTTGCCTACTGCAACACCCTCGCCTACCAGCAAATGGCCACCATCAGCCTCCAAGGCAAAGCCTCGGAAGTCCTGATGAGGGCGATGGAGCACTGGCACACCGTCTATGAGGGCGAACCGATGCGCTACTTCTATCGGATCATCGAGTCCGAGGCCTTCACCCATCCTGAGGCAAGACGCATCAAGACCACCCTGGACGAGATGCTAGCCGGCCAGAGCGGCGTATTGCTTGAAAGCCTCAACGAAAGCGGACGTTTGGTGATAGAAGATCTGGATCTTGCACGGCTGAGTTTCAGCTGCATTGTCCAGCACTTCCTACGAAGAGTCCTCCTCGACGAGGAGGAGGACCTGGAGTGGGAGGAGGAGCGGTTTGTCAACCGATTCTGCACCCTCTACCAAAGAGCGTGATCACATCGATGCGAGAAACGGCACTCCGATGAGGCCGAAGGCGTTCACCAACACTTGCAGGACCATCTTCGACAGCTCGATGCGGGCACGCACCAATTCCGGCGTTGCAGCCTTGAGCACCTGGTTGTCATGGTACCAGCGGCTGAAAAGCTTGCTCAAGTCATACAAGTAGGAACAAAGCAGCGAAGGGTCGTACTCAGTGCCTGCCTTCTCCACCACCTCAGGATAGAGGGCTAGCTGTTTGATCAGCTCACGCTCATCACTGAGAGAGAGCAAGCTGCTGTCGAATGCCGTCTCATGGAGATGTTGGTGGTCTGACTCAAACTTGCGCAGCATGCTGGAGATGCGAGCCCCCATGTATTGCAGGTATGGGCCGGTGTTGCCGTTGAACGAG
>JAAYQY010000128.1 GCA_012519125.1 Spirochaetales bacterium | reverse complement strand
GGCACCCACTTCAATGCTGGTCTTCAGCGGGATGCTGAGCTTTGCAGCACCCTCCATCGCCTCTTTGACCACTGCCTTGGTTTGTTCTACTTCCGCAATGGGTACCTCAAATACCAGTTCGTCGTGGATCTGCAGCAACAAGCGAGCGCCAAGGGCCTGCTTGGAGAGCATCTTCACCACTCTGAGCATGGCAAGCTTCACCAAGTCAGCTGCAGTTCCCTGGATAACCGTGTTTACCGCAATGCGCTGCGCCTTTGCCCGTTCAACAGCGCTGCGGCTATTGATCTCGGTGATGGTTCTCACGTGACCGAGCAGGGTTGTCACGTAGCCGATCTCCTCCGAGCTCTTGCGTGTCGATTCGACAAACGCCTTGACCGCACTGTACCGTTCGAAATACTGGTCGATGAACTGCTTTGCCTCAGCGTGGGCAATCTTCAGATCCATCGCCAGACTGTGGGTACCCATGCCATACATCACCCCGAAGTTGATCGTCTTGGCAATTCTTCTCTGTTCAGGGCTCACTTCATCAAGCGGGATGTTGAAGATCAGGCTGGCGGTACTTCGGTGCACATCCACCCCGGTGGCAAAGGCCTGTTTCAAACCCGGGTCATCGGCCATGTGGGCGAGTACCACCAATTCAATCTGCGAGTAGTCGGCAGAGAGGAAGAGATGCCCCTCCTTGGGAACAAAGGCCGATCGGATGCGCCTCCCCTCTTCACTCCGTACGGGAATATTCTGCAGGTTCGGATCCTTGCAACTGAGTCTTCCGGTTTCTGTTCCTGTCTGGGAGAACGAGGGATGAATGCGACCGGTCCGCTCATTGATCTGAAGGGGAAGCTTGTCGATGTAGGTGCTCTTGAGCTTGTTGAGCATTCGGTACTGAAGAATGAGCTCAACCTCAGGATAGCTCTCCCTCAACGGCTCCAGTACGTCGGTTGAGGTGGAGAACCCTGAACGGGTCTTCGCCCCTGTGGGAATATTGCGCTCAACAAAGAGCACCTCTTGCAACTGTTGGGGTGAGTTGAGGTTGAACTCTCGTCCGCAGATGGAGAACACTTCGGCCTTGATCGCATCGAGGCGTTTCTCGAACTCTTCTGAAAGCGGCTCTATCAGGGAGCGGTCGAGACGGATTCCGGTCATCTCCATCTTGGCTATGATGAGCAGAAGCGGCATCTCAACATCCTCAAGGAGGGATAACAAGCTTCTGGCTTGCAGCAGTTCACGAAAAAGTATAGAGAGGCGATACGTGACATCGGCATCCTCTGCCCCATAGAACACTGCCTGATCGAGGTCAATATCACTGAGATGCTTCCCCTTGGGAACGATATCGGTATAGTGGACCGTCTTATACCCTAGATACTTCTCTGCCAGATAGTCCATATTGAAGACCGAAGTAGAGTCCAAAAGCCACGCGGCCACCATGGTATCGAAGACCACACGCTTCGGTTCGATTCCCCATTGGCAGAGCACCTTGTAGTCGTACTTGATATTCTGTCCTACCAGCGGAAGCTGTTTCGTCTCAAGATACTCTTTCAGCAAGGACTTTACCTTGTCCCGGTCCAGCAAAGCCTTTTCCTCGTGAACCAAGGGAACATAATAGGCTTTTCGTTCCTCAAAGCAGAATGAGAAGCCGATTACCTGGGCGTTCATCTCATCGAGGCTGGTGGTCTCAAGGTCGAAAGCAACCGGATGACCACACTTCAGCGCCGAATCAAGCAGAGCCGAGAGGCGTTCGAAAGAGGTTACTGCCTCATAGGTGGATTTGGCCTGTTCGACTTTTGCGGCAACCGGCTCGCTCTTGATCGTGCTTGCCTCTACTCCTCCTGCCCTTCCCAGCTCCTTGATGATGGTCCTCATCCCAATCTCCTGGAAGACGGGGATGGCTGTCTCATAATCAACATCCTTGACCAGGTACTGTTCGGTGTCGAAGGTATCGACGGTGAAAAGATCACGTCGAAGCACAACCAGGCTCTTGCTCAGCTTCGCAGCCTCTTCTCCCTCAACAAGCTTCTTCTGAAGGCCCGGGGCCACCAACTTGAGATTGGCATAGATGCCGTCCAAACTGCCGAACTGCTGCAAGAGCTTGACCGCACCCTTTTCTCCGATGCCCTTGACTCCAGGAATGTTGTCAGAGGAGTCTCCAAGCAGCGAAAGATAGTCAACAATCTGTTCGGGAAGGATTCCGTACTCCTCTGCCACCTCAGCTTTTCCGAGCAGGCGGTAGAACTTCTCGTTCTTCTTGGCAGGACGCAGTGCGAACGTATGGTCATCCACCAGCTGCAAGAGATCCTT
>JAAYQY010000127.1 GCA_012519125.1 Spirochaetales bacterium | reverse complement strand
CGTACATCTCCTGTGCTTTCTGAAGAAACTCCACCGAACCAAAATTCCCGCTCTTGAGCACCAATTGGTAACGACCATCAAGAGAACGAACCCAGGAGACACCCGGATCGATCTCAGGCCCGATCATATAGGCATCGAGGGTCAAGGTGGTAGCAACCACCCCGCTGGTCTCCCCACCACCCACCACAAAATTGGTGACCCCTTCCTTGGCAAGCAAAGCACTCATCCGACCGAATACTGCCTCGATTGCTGAAGAGACGTCTCTCCCAGCAAACCTCTTTCTGTTCTCTTCAAGCTGTTCCGGTGACCTGGTTGCATAGACCAAAGGGGCGTACGTTGGCCCTTGGTGTTCCAGCACCCACTTTGCAAGCGTCTGAGCATAGTTTGGATCATCAAGACAGGAAGCCTCATCAAGGCTCAAAGAAGGAGCGAGCTCACGATACCAAGCCACCTGTTTCTGCATCATCGCAGAGCAGGAACCCGCAATGACCACACCCTTGCCTTGTGTAGGAACAAAAGCCGGAAGCGGTTTTGCTTCCACACCCAATTCCCTCGCCCTCACCTGTGCAATCCCTTGGGCAAGCCCCGAACCCCCGGTAACCAGCACAAACTCCTGGGAAGCCTCAGCAATGGTTGCCAGATCCTCATCATTGATCACATCAACGATGATATTCTGAACACCATCAGTTTTAAGATTTTCAATTCTTTCTTTGATTGCCTTCGGCCCCTTGGCAACCACCGAATAGAACACATGGCCACACGTGGAAGGGCTTTGCTGGGCAAGCAAACGCTCCAGCTTGGAATCACGCATCGGGTTGATCGGGTGATGGCGCATCGGAGAGTCACTGAGCAACTGGTCCTGCACAAACAAGTACCCGTGGAAAACCGTCCTGCCATTGACCGGAAGAGCCGGGCAGATCAGTGTCGACTGCTGCCCTAGGGCCTTGCAAAGCGCATCGGTCACCGGAGCGATATTCCCCTTCTCCGTAGAATCGAAGGTGGAACAATACTTGTAGTAGAAGCGGTCGCATCCTGATACCTTGAGAAAGGCAAGAGCAGTGAGAGCCTGCTCCACTGCCTCCTCTGGGGGAATCGAGCGAATCTTCAGGCTCATGACAACCGCGTCAAACTCGCCTGGCAAGCCTGCTTCGATCGGTTTGCTGCACATGACCGTCCGCATCCCACCCTGGACAAGAAACCCTGCAATATCGACAGCACCGGTAAAATCATCAGCGATCACCCCAAGACGCATAGCCTTCCTCCTGCTCACCTACAGGATACCGGAAAGAGCACATCTTGCAAGCGGTTTTGCTTACTGACCCAAGATCACCACATAGTTCTTTCCGTACTTCTTGGCACACTTCGGGCAGGTGGTGTACCACATGTACCACGTGGAGAATGCAAACCCCTTCTCCTTGGCCAATTTCCCAAAGTCCTCGCACCAAATCCCGGTGTCCTTGAAAGGGCCCTCATACACATTGGAGAGCAGTTTGCCGTGAAGAGCTGCCATCTCCATGCCGGGCACTTCCTTGTCCACGGCAATGAGCACCTCCATCGTCCACTTCGAAAGATGGTTGGAGAGTGCGATATTGTCCACTACCTGTGCACCTGCACCCTCAATCCGGCGCTGAGCCTTTGTCATGACCGAACCGAAGTTCAGGGGGATGTGATTGAATGTGCGTACCTTTACCTTGACAAACCGTTGGTTGTCAAAGGAAACCATCGTCCGTACCCACTTCTTGGGATCAAACGGAGGGCAACATATCTGTTCGTCCATAGTTTCTTAGCCTCCAATAGATTACGGTATTCCCAAAACACCAATCCAACAAGAGGGACACCTGAGAAAAGGGAAAGATTATGCAAGAACCATCCCCTGTACCGCTGGACAATGCTCACTGTGGGGAAGTATCGTTTTCTCAACACAGGGGAGATTTTGTATGGATACTCACCGCGATGCCGGGCTCATGGGAAAAACCGCTTTTTTCAGCTCATTGGCCATGCTCATCCTCATACCACTTCAGATTGTCATCTTTGCCATCGAGCAACCACCCCAGACAGCCGAGCTCTGGCTCGCCCTCTTTGAGAAAAGCTGGTTTCTTGGCCTGATCGAGATGGATCTCCTCTACATCATCGACAACAGCTTGGTAGCGCTCATCTACCTCGCACTCTATCAGCTCTTGAAGGAGCAGAAACGTGCGCTCATGCAGATTGCACTGCTTTTGGGTTT
>JAAYQY010000126.1 GCA_012519125.1 Spirochaetales bacterium | reverse complement strand
CTATCTATCAGCAGGCAATGTGTTGTATGGTCCTCTTACCACGTTTGGAACCAGCTTGGGCATCTCGTACCGGTATGATGCACTCGATGATTTGTTATCTACGCTTGATGGGTATCGTCTCTCCACCGTCCTTTGGTTCGGACCCAAGCTCCTGAACAGCAATGCCTCCTATACCTTGGTGGAAGCTGAACTGTTGGGAGCGAAAACGCTTGCCTCTGTTCGCGAGATCGACGACCGAAACCTCTATTCCATAGTAGTCGTCGATCGCCTTTCGGCAAGTGCCGCGTTTGGCACCACCATCTCACTCCCTGTACAACAGACTTCCTCCCTCGGCAGCAAGGTCAGGGGCTTCGGAACCTTCGAGTACCTCGCTGATATGTCCATCGCAAACCAGCTTGACCTGCGGTTCAATGGACCTGAAACCTTCACCAAGGGAATCTTTCCCCACTTCATCTGCTTCTATGACATCGGCTATGGATTCGGCAACGCCTACAATACCGAAGTTGCTGCCTCGGACTTCCTTTCCAGCGTAGGGGTGCGGGTATCCTTCTCCCTCCTTGAATACTTCGACATCGGCTACCAGATGTCCTATCTGTTGTCAGGAACAAGCAGGACCCAACCTACCAACGTCATGGTCGGAGAACTGGTGGGCCGCATTACATTCTGAATGTTGTTTCTTCTTTCGTGAAATACTTATCCCATTTGTATTGATTATGATAGAATATATGAAACTATCTATTGGCTGGAGGTTGGGAAATGTCCAAACACATCATCGTCATCGGAGCAGGTATCGCAGGGCTTTCCGCAGCCTCATATCTCCTGCGCAACGGCTATCAGGTAACGGTGTTGGAGAAGCACACGGAACCAGGAGGGCTTTGCACCTCGTGGAAACGCAAAGGCTACACCATCGACTACTGCATCCACTGGATGATGGGAACCCGGGAAGGAACTGAGTTTCATCCCCTCTGGCAGGACCTGGGAGCCTTCACCAATGCTGATGGCTCTCCTGTCCCCATCGTCAACTTCGACACCTTCACCACCCTTGAGCTCTCCACCGGGGAGTCGGTCTGTCTTTCCAGCAATCTGGAGAATGTTCGTGATACCTTTCTGGCCTTGGCCCCGGAGGATGAGAAAGAAATCCTCAAGTTTTACAAGACACTCAAGACCATGGCAGGCACCACCAGCACCAACCCCTTGGTCAAAAAGATCTCCGGTTTCCGTCAGCTCATGGCTCTGATGAGCCATCTGCTCCCCATGCAGGAGTACGCCAACCGGTTCGAGAGTCCCAAGCTGCGAGAGCTGTTCCTCACCGAAATCCCTTCCGACTGGAGTCTGGTCTCCCTCACCATGGGGCTCGCACAACAGCCGCTCAAGAGTGCAGGCTATCCTGTCGGGGGCTCGCTGAACATTGCCAGGAACATTGCACGGCTCATCGAGGACAAGGGTGGGGTAATCCGGTACAAGAGTGATGTGCATACGATCATGGTGAGTGATGGTAAGGCCATCGGGGTTACGCTTTCCGACGGAACCACGGTTTCTGCCGACTATGTCATCAGCGCAGCCGACGGCTATGCCACCCTCTACTCAATGCTCGACGGAGCCTATGTGAGCGAGCCCTACAAGAAAGCCTTTGGCGAGTACCCGGTCTTTCCGTCCACCGTCATGGCAGCCTTCGGCATCCACAAGGACCTTTCATCCTTCACTCATGCATCATCGCTGTATCTCAAAGAGCCGATTGTCTTTGCAGATGGGACAACCCAAGACCGACTGAATCTCAACATCTATCACTATGACCCAACACTGGCGCCCAAAGGATGCACGCTGGTGGCCGTGCTTTTCAATACGTGGGAGACGGAGGCGTGGGTAACACTGGCTCAGGAGCATCCAGCCAAGTATAAGGCAGAAAAGCAACGCATTGCTGATGAGGTTCTCAAGCGTCTTGAGCAGGTGTTCGGTTCGCTGGAAGGACTGGTCGACATGGTCGACGTCTCCACCCCGAACTCGGTTGTCCACTATACAAGCAACTGGAAAGGAAGCTTTGAGGGCTTTGCACCCACCAAGACAACGCTCTCCAAGCGCCTGCCCAAAAAGCTACCCGGACTTGCCAATTTTGCCATGATCGGGCAATGGACCACCCCAGGCGGAGGCCTGCCCACCGCAGCGAAGGACGGGCATGATATAGCCAAGATGCTCTGCAAGGAGGATGGCAAGCCATTCAGAACGAGTTGGGATGGTCAGCGGTAGGGATTGGCCTCGCTCTTCTTCAGTACATTCTTTTCAGCAAATCCCAGGGCGGAGAGGGCCTTCATCGTCCTCTCCAGTTGATACGCCGGGATCCAGCGCACGGTCAGTCGGACAGCCTTGGAATCGGGCAGCAGTTCTGCATAGGGCTTGAGCCCCGCGTTGAGCAGCCTGTCGTATTGGGCATAGGCAGTGAGCAAGCTTGAGTAGGCTCCAACCTGAATCTGGTACCAGCCGGTGTCCCCTGCACGGTTGTACTTCGACTCGGGAATCTCCGGTTCGAAGATCAGAGTGAGGTTTACGTTTGCAATACCGCTGGTAAGCATATCGATCTGCTTGGCAGATGCTGGGGTCAGATCTATAATTCTTCCATCCACATAGGGCCCACGGTCGTTGATCCTGACATCGACACTTTTGCCGTTGGTCAGGTTTGTTACCCGTACAATGGTACCGAACTTCAGGCTCTTATGTGCGGCTGAAAGACTATTGGGGTCGAATATCTCCCCGTTGGCCGTCAGGCTTTCACTTTTGTCGCTTGTGTACCACGAGGCGATGCCTTTCTCTATGACTGTCCCCGGTTCAAGCGGAGCATCGGCTGCCAAAAGGACAGAGAAGGCGAGAAGCAACAGAATAAGCAATGCCATCAATCGTTTCATACCCAAGAGTATAAGCTCTCGCAGTTTGTTTTGGCAACCAGCAGTTGAACTGATGGATATGATTCACTATAATCACCACCTATGAGTGAACAGAACGTATCTACACATTGGGCGGATATATACGCCGACAAAATCATTCGTGAGAAAGGGGAGAAGGACGTATACACCTGCGCTTCCGGCATCACCCCTTCCGGCACAGTCCATATTGGGAACTTCAGGGAGATCATCTCTGTAGAATTGGTGGTGAGGGCTCTCAGGGCAAAAGGCAAAAAAGTCCGGTTCATCTACAGCTGGGATGACTACGATGTATTCCGCAAGGTGCCGAAGAACATGCCCCAGCCTGAGTTGCTGCAGACGTTCCTGCGCAAACCCATCACCTTGGTGCCCGACACCACCGGAAGGGCGGACAACTATGCACGTGCCAACGAGCTGGATGTTGAGAAGATTCTTCCCACCGTCGGCGTCGAGCCCGAGTACCTCTACCAGGCCGATCGCTACCGCAGCAGCCTCTATGCAGAGGGTATGCGCACCGCCTTGCAGAAGAAGGACGAGATTCGCGCAATCCTGGACGAGTTCCGCACCGAAGCCCTGGAAGAGAACTGGTGGCCTGTCTCCGTCTTCTCCTCCTTCACCGACAAGGACACCACCACCGTGCTCGATTGGGACGGTGAGTGGAACATCACCTACCGCGATGATGAGAACGGCAAGACCGAAACCATCGATTTGAGGAATACCCCCTATGCCAAGTTGCCTTGGCGCATCGACTGGCCCATGCGATGGGCTCACGAGGGCGTGGACTTCGAGCCGGCAGGCAAGGACCACCACAGCGAGGGTGGCAGCTTCGATACCTCCAAGAAGGTCGTCACGGTCTTCGGCGGACAGCCGCCGGTATCGTTCCAGTACGACTTCATCAGCATCAAGGGCAGGGGAGGCAAGATCTCTTCCTCCAGCGGTGAGGTCATCTCCCTCTACGATGTGCTTGAGGTCTACACCCCTGAGATCACCCGCTTCATGTTCGCCGGCACCCGCCCGAACACCGAGTTTGCCATCTCCTTCGACCTTGATGTTCTCAAGATCTACGAGGACTACGATACCTGCGAGCGAATCTACTTCGGCTTGCAGGAGGTGAACGAGAAGCGCAAGGCAAAGGAGATGAGAATCTACGAGCTGAGCCAAGTAGGCGAAGTGCCCACCGAAGCCTCCTTCCAGATTCCCTTCCGCCACCTATGCAATCTCCTTCAGCTGCATGAAGGCGACATCGAACGCGCAATCTCCACCCTCGGTGAGATGACCGACTGCCAGAAACAGCGTCTCAGAACCCGCTGCGCTTGTGCCTGGAACTGGATCACCACCTTTGCCCCCGAGGA
Source organism: Spirochaetales bacterium (assembly GCA_012519125.1). GTDB lineage: Bacteria > Spirochaetota > Spirochaetia > Sphaerochaetales > Sphaerochaetaceae > Sphaerochaeta. The sequence goes on along the minus strand of JAAYQY010000126.1, from coordinate 3,921 downwards.
CTTCAAGTATCGTCTCAGCAATGAGAACGACCCCTTGGTCGAGCTCACCGAGCAGGAGTTGAGGGCAGTGAAAGCCCTCTATCAGGTGGTTGAGGTCATGGACCAGCTTGAGGACAAGGAGTACACCACCCGCCTCTATGACGCTGCAAAGCTCAACGGTCTCGATACCGGGGAGTTCTTCAAGCTTGTCTACCGCATCATGATCGGCAAGGATCGTGGCCCGAAGCTCGGACCCTTCCTGCAGACCTGCGGCAAGGAGAAAGTACTCTCCATTCTCGGTCGCTACTAAGAGATTTTGGTATATACTCAACAGGGAGCCCAGGCTCCCTGTTGCCATTTCAAGGAGTCACCCATGCATGTTTTGATGATCAACACCAGTCCCCACCGCCAAGGGTGCACCAACCGTGCACTGCTCGAGATTGCCTCCACGTTGGAGAAGCAGGGCATCAGCAGCGAGATTCTCTGGATCGGGACCGAAGCCCTGCATGGCTGCATCGACTGCGGCTACTGCTTCAATCATGGGAAATGTGTCTTTGGTGATGACAAGGTCAATGAGGCTGCCGAAAAGGCCATCGCATCAGATGCCCTGATCCTTGGTGCTCCGGTGCACTATGCAAGCATTGCCGGAAGCGGCAGCGCTTTCCTCGATCGCCTCTTTCGCGTCATCTCACGCCAGATGGCCCTCAAGCCGGGCGCCTCGGTGGTTTCCTGCAGACGGGGTGGGGCGAGTGCTTCCTTTGACCAGTTGAACAAGTACTTTACCATCAGCGGCATGCCGGTGGTCTCTTCCACCTACTGGAACTCCGTCCATGGGAATACGGTGGAGGAAGTTGAGCAGGATCTGGAAGGGCTGCAGGTCATGCGCAACCTGGGATCCAGCTTGGCTTGGCTATTAGCCTCAATTGAGGCAGGGAATGTACAGCGCCCCCGTCTTGAACGGGAGCACTACACCAACTTCATCCGCTAGCGCAGGATCCTGTCCAGCACCACGGAGTTGTTTCTCCACTTGTCCTGTGCCTTGACCCTGAGGTCGAGGCGCAGCTTCTTGTTCGGGAAGATGCTGCGGATCTCAGGCTCGGCACCCTTGCGGATCTTGGCGATGTTTGCTCCGCCTTTTCCCACCACAATGCCTTTCTGCGTCTCCCGCTCAACAATGATGAAGGCTCTCACCCAGATGGTGTTCGTCTTCTCATCGTGCTCGATGTCAGCTATCTCCACATAGATGGCATGCGGAATCTCCTCAGTCACCAGGTTGATGGCCTTCTCACGGATGATCTCGCTGATGCGGAACTCCAGATTCTGGTCGGTGTATGCATCGGCAGGGTAGAGCAGTTCTCCCTCGGGGGCGAGCTTGAACAGCTCAATGAGGATCTCATCCACACCCTCGTCCAGTTTGGCCGAAGCCTTTACCACGGGACGGCCGGGTAGGAACTCTTCCAGGAATGCCTTGGCAGCGGCTTCCTCGGTGTCGCGGATGATGTCAGCCTTATTGATGACGCACACTACCGGAGTCTTGATTTTGGCGATGTGCGAAACCAACACCATCTCCTCCTCTCCGGCACTTCGCTTGGAGTCGATGAGGTAGAGCACCACATCGCTCTCTTCCAGACTTCTGAGGGCAGTATCCTGCAGACGCTTGTTCAGCGTCTTTTCACTGAGGTGAAAACCCGGGGTGTCGGTGAAGATCAACTGTCCGCGGTTGTCGGTATAGATGCCTCTGATCGCATTGCGTGTGGTCTGCGGAGTAGAGGCGGTGATGGAGACTTTCATCTCACAGATCGTATTGAGCAGGGTGCTTTTCCCTGCTGATGGGCGGCCGATAATGGCTACCGTGGCACATTTCATCGTTGGTGGATCCTCCAAGGATGAGTATACCGTACACAGCCTGCTCTGCCTACATAGGCATCTTTTGGGTAATGTCCCTTTTCAAGGCCCCTCTTATCCCGTATACTTGGCTTGGCCCTTGTGCCAAAACCTTATGAGAGAGAGGCTTTTCATGCCACAGGAAGAAGAGAAGAAGCCTGCAGTGCAGGATCCACAGATACAGGAAAAATTGCTCAAGACCCGCTCGATTCTCCTTTCGGGAGAGATCAACAAGGAGAGTGCAGAATCTGTCATCAAGCAGCTGCTCGTTCTGGAAGGGGAGAGCAATGAACCGATTAAGATTTTCATCAACAGCCCCGGCGGGGATGTTGATGCAGGCTATGCCATCTTCGACATGGCCCGGTTTGTGAGCGCTCCGGTCACCATGATCGGTATGGGCCTTGTTGCGAGTGCCGCAGCTTTGGTATTGCTCGCTGTTCCCCGTGAGAGAAGGGTAGCCCTTCCCAATTCCACCTACCTGATCCATCAGCCGATGAGCGGGATGCGAGGGGTGGCCACCGATATCGAGATTCATGCACAGCACTTGGAAAAACTCAGACTCAAGCTTGATGCGCTTATTGCAGCCGAAACAGGCAAGAGCATCGAAGAAGTGCGTGAGAATACTGAGCGTGACCATTGGCTCTCCAGCGATGAAGCCCTTGCCTATGGTCTGGTAAGCAGGATTATTTCACAGAGGAGTGAACTGTAGCGCGCCATGCCCAAGACAAAATACCTCAGTGAGGCAGAAAAGAAGCTTGGCCGGAAACACATGTACCGCCAAGAACTGTACAACGGGGTGGCATACAGCCTCCTCGGCGATACTCTCGTCTACCTGTTGGCCATCTCCTTTGGGGCTGGGAACATTGCCTTGGGCTACATCTCTTCGGCAAGTTACATAGCCGGCATCGTACTTCCCTTTGTTCCCCAGATGTTCCAAGGACGCAATCATATAAAGGTACAGTCCTTGGTTTGGGTACTAAGGGGTATGGTATGTCTTCTCTATCTGGGGTTCTTTGTCATCTCCGGAGATTTTGCCGTCCTCTTGCTGTTGGTGGTTTACACGCTCTTCAACATTTTCCGTATGGTCGGCATTGCCCTCAATGACTCGACGCTCAAGAACATCAGCAGCGTCTCCAACCGGGGCAAGGTGGTGGCAAACGTCAATGCCGCCTACCAAAGCTCTTCTATTGTCGTTCGTGTTCTCACCGCCTTGTTTTTGGGTATCCAGCGCTTCAGCGGACTTGTCGGACTGGTTGCCCTGCAGATGGTCGGCGTAGTGGTCAACTTGTTGGCAAGCAGGGAGATGTCCCTCATCCCCAGCCGAAGCACCATCGTGTATAAGAAAGGAAGAACGGTCATGGTCCTGCTCAAAGAGGCCATGGGTTCGGTAACCTTCCGCCGACGCCTGATCCTTCGCTGGATCAGTACCGCTGTTGCGGTCATCTTCGGCCTCACCACCCCATTTCTGCGCATTGAGCTCGGGCTCTCCAACTCGGTTGTAGTCCTTTATTCGGTTACCCTTGGCGTTTCGGTCATGGCGGCAAGCTATATCAGCAAACAGTTCTCCGATCGCCTTGGTTCAAGACCGCTGGTCTTTTTCTCTACACTCTTCTCCCTCTTCTTCTTCATGGCTTGGGTTTTGGTGACGAAATCGGTATCTCCCGTTTGGTTCTTCATCCTCGGGTTTTTCACCAACTTCTTTGTCTCCCTGATCAGTCTTTTGACGTACCGGCTGGTTGCACAAGTCATGCCCGATGAGGAGACGGTAGCCTTCAATTCGATGGTGAACTTTGTCATCGCCATCATTGCCTTTGGTGTTGGTATTCTCAGTGGCTTCCTTGCCGACAAAGCCGATTTCGCCCGTTCACTCTTTACCTTGGATGGCAGGGCGACGGGAAATGGGTACACCTTGGTGTTTCTCTTCGCCATCGTCTTGACCTCCATCGAGACATTGGTGGCATCACGACTGCAGGAACTGGGAGCCTACTCCAGCCAAGCGGCAGCCCAGGTCATTTTCTCGATGCACGGCCTTCGTGCTGTTTCTATGATTGAGAAGCT
>JAAYQY010000125.1 GCA_012519125.1 Spirochaetales bacterium | reverse complement strand
CCCCTATCATCAAGATTGACTTTATAGGCACCAATATGCTGGGTAATACCACCGTACTCGCCCTCAGCAACCTTGGTAGAGCGGATGGCATCGAGCAATTTCGTCTTACCATGGTCAACGTGACCCATGACAGTGACAATCGGTGCACGATCGACCAACTCCTGATCTTCGTCAGACTCGCTGGCGATCAAGGTCTCGTCATAGAGGGAGACAAGGTGCACCGAGCAGTTGTACTCGCTGCAGATGATCTCAGCAGTCTCGTGATCGATCTGCTGGTTGATGGTAACCATCATGCCCATCTTGAAGAGCTTGGCGATGATTTCACTCGCCTTCAGATTCATTTTCTTGGCCAGATCACTGACGGTGATTACTTCCATCATGTCAATGGACTTGGGTACAGATGCCAACTTTGCAGCAGCCTGTTCCTTGCGTCTCTGAACCTGGAACTCCTTCTCTTCTTCAGCATTGCGCTTCTTATAAGACGCATTGGTCTTCTTGGTGAAGGTTTTCTTGGGAGTACGCTGATTCAGAGTATCCATTTCCTGGGCGCCGGAAGAGGGACCGGGTCTGCCACCGCCGGGTCGCTGACCAAACGGGGGACGCTGTCCTCCGGGACCACCTTGGGGTCTGAACCCACCAGGTCGTGCACCAGGTGCACCTCCAGCAGGTCTGCCTTGATAGTTGGGAGAACGGCCCTGGTATCCACCAGTGCGGGGAGCCTGACCTTGGTAATTGGGATTGGGATTCTGACCCTGATATCCGCCAGTTCGCGGAGCTTGTCCCTGATAGCCTCCCCCCTGACCCTGATAACCGCCACCTTGGCCTTGGTAACCTGGATTGGTGTTCTGTCCCTGATAACCACCACCTTGGCCTTGGTAGCCTCCGGTTCTGGGAGCTCCTTGACCCTGGTAGCGGTTGTTCTGACCCTGATAGCCACCACTTCTATTGCCTTGATACGGAGGACGGGTTCCCGGTGCGGGGCGTCCACCGACTGTACCGGCAATACGTGGGCCACTTCCTTGGGGTGCAGAAGAGGCTTCAGGAGCACGGTTTTGCATCTCTGCATGATCCTTTACCGTAAGGCCCTGATTAGGAACAGGCGGAAGATTGGTTGGTCTGATGACAACCGGACCGTTATGTAAGGGCGATGCTGAAAGCTTGTCCGAGGATGAACGCTGGCTTCTGCGAACACCAATTCTGGTGGAATGGGTGCTTCCCTTTTCCCCGTCCTTGGTACTTTCAGTGGAGGCTGCCTTTGTCTCAGGTTCAGATGAGCTTGTATCGTTCTCCTCATTGCGAACCTGGGGTTTCACTACCACCACTTTCTTCTTTACAACGACCACCCGACGCTTTTCGGGGGCCTTGGGTTTGGAATCTTGTTCCTTCACAGGTGCCTTCTGCTCTTCCTTGTGCTCCGAGGGAGTCACTACATGCTTGATCAACGTTGCTTTCGGCTTGTTATTCTCTTCCGTCATTATTTCCTCTTGGATGGTTTTACTCTACCTCAAATACCAGACCTGTACCACAGCTTGGGCACACAGTCATATCTTCTGTGATGGAAGAACCGCAATTGGGGCAGACATACTCGGTTTCTCCCTCCACCTCATCCTCAACGATATCTACATATTCGTTGATCGTATCCTTGATGGCGATGATCTCTTCTTCGCTCAAATCACTGAAGCTGGCAAGATCTTCCTCAGTAAGGTTGATGAACTCCTCGACGCTATACACATCATGGAACTGGAGCTTGCTAAGCAGCTGCTGATCAAGGGGAAGTTCGGACAGGGCAATTTCATCCTCATCCACAAAATTTTCCTCAGAAACCATGCCAACTTCCTCAACCGGCATTTCCACAGGAGCCACGCCCTCTTCGTCGAAGAAAGTACCTTCATCACGGAAGATGCTTTCTGCCCTGGACCGGGCTTCCTTGGCAATATCCATCTCATCGAACTGTGCTTGGGTCTTGACGTCAATCATCCAGTCAACAAGCTTGTTCGCAAGCCGAACGTTCAGTCCCTGCTTGCCGATGGCCAGTGAAAGTTGGCTGTCCTCAACAATTGCCACAGCATGGTAGATGTTCTTATCCACCACTACCACATCCTTGACCTGAGCAGGGCTGAGGGCATTGCGGATGTAATTGAGCGGGTTGGGGTCATAGCGAAGAATGTCAATCTTCTCGCCTTCTATCTCACTCATGATAGTCTGAATTCGATTTCCCTTCAACCCAACGCAGGCACCGACAGGGTCGATGTCATCATTGCGTGATGCCACTGCTACCTTGGTGCGGTATCCAGCTTCACGGACAATCTTGATGATATCAATCTGGTTCTGGGCAATCTCAGGTACTTCAACTTCACAGAGTTTGCGGATAAGTTCCCCGCTGGTGCGCGAAAGAATGACCTTCAGACCACGTTCTGCCTTTTCGACTTTCTCAACATAGCATTTGATCTTGTCATTGTTGCCGTAGCTCTCTCTGCTGGACTGGTTGCGGCGGGGAAGCAGGCCTTCAGTCGTGCCGATATCGACATAGATATCACCGTTCTGAACCTGTCTTCGGTAATACCCGATGATCAGCTGACCTTCCTTGGCCTTGTACTCACTGTACAGGGTATCCTTCTGGATGTCACGGAAACTCTGGTGAGCGCGCTGTTTGGCACTCTGCACGCTGATGCGGTCGAACTCCTTGAGATCAACAGGGATGAGCAGTTCATCACCAATCTCACAATCCTCATGGATCTCCTTGGCTTCACTGAGAGGGATTTCGGTGACCTCATTGTACCAATTGTCATCATCAACGATTTGACGACGACCGGAAAGCTCAACCGAAGTGTAATCCTCGCTGAACTCGATGACGGCATTCTCATCGGTACCGAATTTTCTCTTGTACGCTGCACGAAGTATATCTTCGATGGTGCTGATGACCAGCTCTTCGGAAATATTCTTTTCCGCTACCATACTCCGGATAGCGTCTCCAATTTCAGTTGCCATGTGAATTGTCCTCCCATCTATAGTCGAGCTTTGCCTTTTGGATGGAGGCAAACTCCACAACCATTGTCTCTATCATCTCTTTATCATCGTCGATGAATACCTCTGAAAGGGTCACCGAACTGTCATTGCTGTTTTGTATGATCCCACTCAACCAAGCTTCCTTGGTGGTGTCATACACCCGAACCCGCTTACCTACAAAGAGCGTGAACTCATACACATCTTTCAGATTGCGTTGCAGGCCTGGTGTGCTTACCTCTAGTTGGAGATCACGCTCTGCGAGCTGAAGCTCCATCCTGGGATACACAAGCCGGTAAACCTTTGCGCAATGGTCTACATTCACCTCTGTGTCCTTTGCAAGGATGACTATGTTCACCGATACGGTCATACCTCGGTCGAGACGATTGATCTCCACCAATTTCAGACCCATCGCGTCAAGCAGATCCTCGTATTCCTTAAACAAGCTGGTCGTTTGAATTCCTGTTGCTAACATGCTGTTTCCTACTAAAAAATTCATAAAAAAGGGATGCACCTATCGGCGATCCCCCAATAATCAATTACTATCCTGCTTTGCATACTACGCAGTTGTCACTCTTTTGTCAACTACGAGAGCAATTTGGTGAAGCGATGCACCGAGAGCAATTTGGTGAAGCGATGCATGGTCACCGCACCATCCCATGGCTGTTGCTTTCCCGTCAGAAAAATACTGAGTAGTAAACAAGATGTTCACTAATGAAAAACAGATTTCTTGCCAGCATGGATACACAAAGAGACATCCTGCAATGGTTCTCATGCAACATGGGCAGAGATGTATCCAAAATATATCCTTATGGACAAATACTCTATGGCCCACTTTCGAGAATTTTGTCCATTCATAAAATTTCAACAAATATTAAGCTAAATTTTGGGTCAATCACTTTTTCTGTGGGATTGGATAAAGCTGTCACAAAGTATAGAGAATCAAGAGCATCTGAGTGTCTGAAGATGATTGCATAAAGAAGGGCCGTCCCTATAATGTTTAGTTACCACACTCAACAGAAAAGGAAGACAGCCCTAGATGCACTATATCACGTTGCCCTCAGAATTGGTAGGCTTCACCAATCACTCCTCGGAAATCATACAAACTGTATCAAACAGAAAGATGTATCTGCTGCATGGAGAACTCAAGGCCAGTGCAGACGACAGCATATGTCCGCAGTGCGGAAGTTCAATGCACATCCACAACCGTTGTGAGGTGAATCTGAGGCACCTGTGCTTCGGAGACAAGCTGAGCTGTCTCAGGTTCACCAAGCTGCGCTATTATTGTCCCCGATGCGGCCACAGCCATATGCAGGACGTTCCTTTCCAGGCAAAGGGACACCGCATCAGCT
>JAAYQY010000124.1 GCA_012519125.1 Spirochaetales bacterium | reverse complement strand
CGTCAGCCCTGCTTGCCTCGGCTTGGGATTCACAAAGCGATGTACTGGCCACCACCGGGGGTCTTGTGGGCATCATTGCCGCCCGGATGGGCTATCCCATTGCAGACTCAATCGCAGCCATCATCATTGCCATTTTCATCTTCCGTGTCGGCATTGAGATCTTCAAGGATGGCATGTTCAAGATGGTCGACCATGCTTGTCCACAAGAGACGGTGGATCAGATCCATCAGGTCATCCTCGATCAGGAAGGGGTGGAAGGTGTCGACTTGCTGAGAACCCGCAAGTTCGGCTCCCGTGCCTATGTGGATGTGGAAATCAGTGCAGACGGAAGCCAGTCATTGGTGGATGCACACTCCATTGCAGAACGGGTGCACCACGCCATTGAGACAAGCTTTCCCCAGGTCAAACACTGCATGGTCCACGTGAATCCCAAGCGGAAATGATTCCCCCGTTCCTCCGAAACTTATGCTATTCTACATGCCATAAGGAATGAGTTCGCACCATAATGGAAACCTTGCTTCGTATACAGACACTCCACATCTGCCTCTTGTTGCTTGGATTTGCCTATGCGGCAACATCCAAGAAAGCATTGTTTGGGAGCTTGGGAAATTCACGAGTGCTGCGCATCTACCATCTTTTCATCCTCAGTACCACCATCATGTTGGTGACCGACCTGCTCGCGTGGATGCTTGATGGGATTCCCGGCAAGGGCATCCATGTCCTGCTTCTGGTGAACCACACACTCTATTACTCCTTGCATACGATGCCTACTGTCTGTTACATTCTCTATGCTGATTTGCTGTTGCATGAAGACCCAAAGCGATTGCGGCGTTGGAAAATCCCCCTCACCGTCCTGCTTTTGGCGATTGTCGTCCTTTCCCTTGCCTCCCCCTTCACCGGTTGGCTCTTCACCCTGGATGCACAGAATGTCTATGCACGTGGTTCACTCTTCCTGCTGTTTGCCAGCATCCAGTTGCTTTTGCTCCTCAGCACCCTCATCCCCTTGTTCGGGGTTTCAAGACGGAGTAAGGCCAAGATTTACTGGACCCTTGTCTTCTTTCCGGTCATCGCCTTCATCGGGGGCTTGCTCCAGTCACTTGTCTACGGCTTGGTCCTCATCTGGCCGGTGACCACCGTCTTCCTGGTTGCCGCCGCCCTGAACATCCAAAAGGAACAGATCGGCATCGACCACCTCACCGGCATCTCCAACCGCTTGTGGTTTGATGAGGCGCTGCAACGCTCCATCCGTTCCGCTCCCACCCAGAAGACATTTGCATGCATCCTGATGGACCTTGATGGATTCAAGCAGATCAATGACACGCTGGGACATGATGTGGGGGACCAAGCACTGCAGGAGATGGCTGGAATTCTCGGGCGAGTTGCCGGTCCTGATGATATCATCACCCGCTATGGCGGGGATGAGTTTGCTGTACTGCTGCACGACACCAATGAGACCTTGGTGCAAGCGATGTGCGACCGGATAGAAACTGAGGTTGCTTTGGGCAACAAGGGACCCAGCAAGCCCTATATGCTTTCAGTGAGCATGGGATGCGCCATCTATGACCCTGTCAGATTTTCCGATGACAAGGCGTTTCTCTCCTACCTCGACAGTGCCATGTATGAAGAGAAGCGTGCCAAGTTGGGCAATAGACGGTGATGCTGGAAAAAACAGAAGCCATGGGCTATGATGGGAATCAGGAGAAAACGCATGGGTGAGAAGAAGCATGTACGAGCCGATTTTGTTCCTGGTCACTACCAGTTCGCCACCGACAAGGGATCGAGTTTCGTCATAGGTCCGGAAAGTGCCCCGTATGATTATTTGCTCGGAGCTCTCAGTGGCTGCCTCTTCAAAACATTTGAGGAGTTGGCGGTTAAAATGCGCATCAGTTGGGAGCATATCAGTTTCGAAGTGAACGGAAGCAAGCGTGACGAAGTTCCCACCACCTTGGAAGAGGTCAGCATCGCGGTGCAGGCCAGCGGGGTTGAGAACCAGCAGAAGTTTCTCAAGGCATTTGAGATGGCAACACGCTATTGCTCGATCTACCAGACCATCTCGAAGGTTAGCCGGATGAGTTGGTCCGCTGACTTTCTGTAAGTGCCATGGCTAGCAACGGACGCTACACCACTTTGCTTCTCTTCGAAGCCTTTGAGGAAGCTCTGAAGGCTTTGGTGGCTGAGGATGAGCAGGTACTCACCTGGCCCAAGGCCAAGATCAGCTATGCCCACTGTCTGGCAGGGCAGTTGCAGCTCAGCCTTAGACGTGTCCTCGGCCTCTCTGAGGATAGTGCAAGTCCCACCTTCTTCTCCCTGCCCTCTGATGTAAAGGTCGATATCTTCGTACAGGGCACGGATGTCCTTGTCCACGATCGAAAAGGAAAGAATCTGTTGGGCCTCATCTTCTCCACTGACTATCTGAGCAAAGCCCAGCAGGAGTTGCTGCACCAGAAGCAGAAAGAGGGATGCAGATTGGTTCTGGGAGCCGCTTTCCTGCCGCAGAAGGAGTATGTCCTGCTCTACCGCCCCAAACAGGAGAGCATGGAGTACCTGCACTTCAACCGCTATGACGGAACGACCACGCTCCTCAAGCAACGGGAAGTGGAAGGCGAATCAGATATCCGCCAGTTGGTATTGGGTATCAAGGATCGGAAAAAGCGGAAAAAGGTGGTCAGCGAACCGGGTCAGTGACCCGATGCCTTCCGGTCATCTTGTCCACTCCCCGTTTATGCGCATCCTCACAACCATTCCAGCTCTTGTCCATATTCTCTGACTTATACTTCTGAGTCATCCAAGAGACATCCTTGGCAATGCGATCGAGGTTTTCCACCTCGGTCTGGGTTACCGACCGGACAAACGCCACATAGTCAGCCGATGAGAGTGCCACCGAAGCAGTTTCCAGCAGCAGGTGGAAATGGTGAAGGCAGAATCCCTTGCCCGAAGCAAGCGCTTCGCGAAATGTTGGATCCTCACCCCACAGGTAGCAGGTGGTGTAGAGATAGCGTTTGAGCCGCTCTTCCATTGCCGTGCAAATCAAGCAACCTTGCTCGCGCTTCTCCATCACCTCAGAGAAGGAGAGAACCGCCTTCTTGGCCTGCCTCGGATTCTTGGCTCCCAATAGGGCGTTGATCGCTCCCTCTGCCTTGCTTCTGGTGGTAGCAAGGTAGGTATCGCTCATCAAGGCCACACCCTGGGCTTTGTTTGCAGTACTGAGCATCTGCCAATGTTTGGTGCAAAACCCGTGTTCGTTCACCTTCACCCGCGTTTCGGGATTCATGACCGAGTTGCCCAGATAGAAGCTGACCGCATGCTTCTGAGCTTCGCCCATCAGATCACAGATAAAACACTCACTCTTGCTGTTCAGTCCATCCCATACAGGGATTGTTTCCAGTTCAATTTTCATGGCTCAGGACCCACTTTTCATCTGCATCAGCTGCCTGAGTCTCGGCTCACTCAGAGGCGTTACATCATACCCGCTTCTACCCATCTGCTCTGCTATCACCGTCATCTGAGCGGCACGCTCGAGCAGCTCAATCTTGTCGAAGGCCTCAAGCAGGGTACGGCCCAAGGTGACAGCCCCATGGTTCTCCAGAACCAGCACGTCGTGGTCGACTGCCTGGATTGCTGCTTGCTCAGCGAGATTTACCGTCCCCATCAGGCGGTAGTCAACCATTACGGGATCTTCAAGGATGTAGTACGACTCAGCGATCAGGTGGGTGTTGATGGCACACCTGCCCTCCTTGGTAATGGCACTGAAAGCTGATACATACGTGGGATGAGCGTGTACCACAGCGGAGAGATCGGGACGCGCAAGAAGAATGAGGCGATGCATCTCTGTCTCGATGCTCAGGCGCAACTGCGGGGTAAGGTTCTTCCCCCCCATGGTCACCACCGCAATGTCCTCAGTCCTGAGCAATCCCTTGTCCAAGGCGGAGGGGGTGATGCAGAAAAGATCCTCACTGATTCTCAGGCTGATGTTCCCCCCGCTCGCGGTGGTCAGCTGCCGATCATACAAGCGGGTCATGAAAGCGGCAACCAGGTGCCGCTCGTGTTCGAATTGCTTCATATCCATGGGGCGAGTATAGCATGCAAAAGAGATCCTAAGAAAGGGAAAACCCAATCGATAGATTTGCAACGATTACTGTTGACAGCTTGAAAAAGGCATGCAATTCTGTATAGGCAAACGTTTGCTTATAAGTATATCTACACAAGCAATCGATTGCCTACCCAAAGGAGGACACCAATGAAACGCTATGCGACACTCAAAGATGTAGCTAAACTTGCCGGAACAACCGCCGCAACGGTGTCCTATGTTCTGAATGAGAAAGAGGGCCGATACATCAGCGATGAGACCAGGCGCAAGGTCCTTGAAGCGGCAGAACAATTGGAGTATGTGAAGAGTATCGGAGCATCTTCCTTGAAAGGAAAGAGCAGAAAACTGATTGCAATCCTGATTCCCCAGTTCGAAAACCAATTTTTTACCCGCATCGTGGTGGCCAGTG
>JAAYQY010000123.1 GCA_012519125.1 Spirochaetales bacterium | reverse complement strand
GGCGGGTGAACAGATCTAGATCAAGGGGAACCGACTCTGAAGCAAAACGCTCTTTCCAATTAGCGGGATCGATACCGTCCTGGTCGAGAATCATCTGCCTTGAGTTGGCGATGCCCCGAATATGGATATCCAGGCCGAACTGCTCCTTGAGGCGGATACTCTCCTTGGCAATCTGTCCAAGCAGGGTCCCCCCGATGTTTCCCGGTCCGATAAGGCCAACCGACAGAGCTTGCTTTGAAAGAAAAAAGCGTGCATGCAAAGCTCTGAGGGCCTTTTTGGAGTCCTGCCCCTTGATGACTGCACTGATATTCGTCTCACTGGAACCCTGGGCGATGGCAATGACGTTCACCGAGGCCTTTCCCAAAGAGGAGAAGAACTTGCCTGCAACTCCGGCTTGGCCGGTCATGCGCTTGCCAACAGCCGCAAGAATTGCCAGACCGCTTTCACCCTCAATGCTTTGGATCAGACGATCTTCCAGCTCGTGGCTGAACTCCTGGCGTGCTGTTTCACAGGCCCTTTCCATCTCATGCTCAGGAACAGCAAAACAGATGGAGTACTCACTGGAAGCTTGGCTGATGAGAATGACGGAGATGGAAGCTTCGCGCATGGCGGAGAAGAGTCTGCTTGCGATGCCGATGACTCCGCTCATGCCTGCCCCTTCCACGTTGATAAGAGCAACGTTGTGGATGATGGAAAAGCCTTTTACCCTGGACTGTTCATCCCCATCGCCATCTTTGCTCACCAATGTCCCCTGGTCCTTCTCATCTCCCCACCAGCGCAACTGTACTGCTATCGAGCGGGTGATGGCGGGCAACAAAGCCTGTGGATGAATAACCGGTGCACCAAAGAATGAGAGTTCGGTTGCCTCTGCATAGGAGAGTGAACGGATGACCAAGGCCGAAGGGACTTCTGAGCTGTCTGCATTCTTCAGGAGGCTGGCATTGTTCCAAAAGGTTACCCCATCGGCACCCAAGGCCCCAGCCAAGAAGGAAGCGGCATACTCACTGAGCCCTTCCTTGCCCTTGAACCCTTCTGCTTGAGGAAGCTGGCCGTACACAAAGAGAATCTGTTGATGGAAATCGCGCTTTGCAAGGGCTGCTTCGTAGTCGAGCAAGTCGGAGATAAGGCCCTTGCTGCTGGCAATATGGCAAAGCAGATCCGCGATCCAGCTGTTGCATACCTTTTCCAGATAGCGTTCAACGCCGGAGGATATCTCTTCAACCAGCCAGACGCTGCGTAAGAGATCTTCAATATTGGCAAACCCTTGCTTGATTCGTTCGAGCACCTTCTGTGCTGCACTCAAGTCCAAGAGTTCTTCGATGAGGGCAGTCCAACGGCCAAAGCGTTGCTCTTGCACCGACCAAAGGCGCTCATCACGGGTTTTCGCATAGGTAAGCAGGCTGGCAAGTTCAAGGTCGGTGTCACGAAGCGGAGAGAGGACAAAGAGTTGGGTGTCTTCCTTCGCTTGTGAAGCGATGCGCATCAGTTTATCGCATCCTTCTCTAGAAACCAGATTGCTGCTTTCGACCGCATGTACCCTGATTGAAATCACCGTAGCCTCCTCTGGATAAACGTTCAAGATAATGAACAACTCAGTAAACTTTCATGTCGTAAGGATATACAAAAAGAGCCCAACACTGGGCTCCCTGTTGATCGAGATGTCACACCAACAAACGTTATACGAGCTTCTCGACCTTTCCGCTCCTCAAGCAACGAGTACAAATCTTGATCGTGCGGGGAGCGCCGTTGATCAACGTCTTGATCGTTACGAGATTGGGGCGGAATACGCGCTTTGTGGTAACGCCAATGTGCTGACCAACACCACCGTGCTTCTTGGCCTGACCTTTTCTCGGAACACTATTTCCAGCAACCGTTCCTTTTCCGCAAATCTCACATCTACGAGCCATAGCTATATCCACCTTGTCTTAATAATTCGTTTTTGGGCCGACTCAGGCCTGTCAAAGTCATGGCTTTCCTTGTACGGGCACATGCATGTCCGTGAGCAGTAACACAAGGTCATCGCGTAGAAGACTTCAACCTTTGCCAAATTACCAGATAACGGCTTTTGTGTAAAGACAAAGGGGCTATCTTTTCAACTTTTTCCCTTGTAGAGCCTTTCTCGCTTCGCTATGCTTGCCATATGGAGAGCTTCTATATCCTTCGCCTGCCCAAGGAACTGCAACGAGAGCTGAACAAACTCAGGCATGAGTTGTATACCTTACGCCCGGAAGCCAGCCTCTTTTCCCTTGAGCCTTGCATCATACTCGGAAATGCTGACAATACCACACGTATAGGACACATTCCTTGCCCTGAACTGCCTCTGGTATGCGAACCTTCATTGCGATATTCCCATCACCATCTCTACCTTCCCATCAATGAGGCTGCACTCGCTCCGTTGCGCAAGGCTTTGGGAACCAGCTACCCCTACAGCGGCATCTATCTGGCAGATGTTGAAATACAGCATACGATAGAGCCCATCATCATCAAGGATCTTTGGTTCGCACTGCTCACCATCCAAGAAGAGGGAGCGCTCAAGCTTTGGCGCGTCTCTTCAGAAAAGCATCTCGACTCGGGCAAAGGTCGCTGAACGGACACTCCTCACACTCAGGTTTCTTTGCATGGCAGACGCTTCTGCCGAACAGATTGGCTGTCATGGAGAATCGGTAGTGCTTTGATGCATCCAAGAGAGAAGCAACAGCTTTCTCAACCTTGGCGGGATCTTTTGTTTTCACCAGTCCAAGACGATTCACCACCCGGGAAAAGTGGGTATCGACAATGATGGCAGGCTTTCC